>NZ_JCAIJG010000063.1:0-1110 GCF_059735615.1 Desulfosporosinus sp. Tol-M2 | reverse complement strand
GCCTTATTACCTATAAGGAGGAAGTTTAAGTGAGAGAGTGCGGAGAAACAAAACAACGCTGGATGATCGGGGAAACTAACGGCAAAGAACATGTTTTGCGGGAAGCGGTTGAACATTATGAAGCAGAACCACAAATGACTAAGCCCATCGAAGAATGCGGAGAACTCATTAATGAAATACATGTCAATATTCCAAAGGGGCCTCAGCAATTGAGCTGAGGCCTTGCATATGTCCAATAATAGAGACCTCACGCGTCCGGAGGTCTCTTGCGCAATATTAATCATTATCCTTTATCAATTAACATTTTTATAGAAACTATCATTAAAAGAATTGCAAAACCTTTTTTTAAAGCATACGGAGAGATATACTGAGCAATTTTACCCCCTAACATAGCCCCTAATAATAAGGTTATACATATAATAATTCCTGCCTTTATATCTACATTTCCTTTCTTATAATATTCTAAAAAAGCTAAGATACCTACAGGTGGTAAAAGTATGGCAAGTGAAGTCCCTTGGGCCTTTAATTGAGTAAAACCAATAATATAAGTTAGCGCAGGAATAATAATTATCCCGCCGCCTATTCCAAATAAACCGCTTAAAACTCCAGCCGCAAAACCAATTATAATAAATAAAATAATATTTAACATAATATTATGTTACCCCATTTCCTTCAGTAGGGACTTATCTTGATCTCTCAGGCACATATCTTCATCTTTCTTTCGCTTCCTTAATTCGCCACTATTAAATAAAATTCCTGCAATGAAATGCAGGAATAGTGATAAAGCCAATAAGAAAGAGACGTCTCATAGGTTTAGGAAACTAATGAAAACGTCTCTTATAAGAAACCAGTCAATGTGAGCAAAATGTGAGCATTTTATGCGGTGATCACATCGGACGTGCACTAATTAAGGGAATGTTAACCCTTTTCTACATCATGCCGCCCATACCGCCCATGCCGCCGCCCATGCCGCCCATATCAGGTACCCCGCTACTCTTGGACGGTAGGTCTGTGATCAAACATTCGGTGGTCAGAAGCATAGCGGCAATAGAAGCCGCATTTTGCAGAGCTGAACGTGTGACTTTCGCCGGGTCAACGATACCGGCGGCA
>NZ_JCAIJG010000056.1:0-12825 GCF_059735615.1 Desulfosporosinus sp. Tol-M2 | reverse complement strand
AAAAACTTTGACTTTATTGCATTATTGCATTATAATGGACATGAAAAGAGGTGGCAGACATGATTGAACGCAAAGAGTATTTAGATCAGCTAATCGCAAGCAGAGAGAAAAATATAATCAAGGTAGTAACCGGGGTGCGTCGATGCGGAAAATCAACGCTATTCGAGCTATACATCGATTACCTCAAATCCACGGGAGTTACTGATGATCAAATCGTATCAGTCAATTTGGAAGATATAGATTACGAACACCTTTTGGACTACAAGGCTTTGTATGGATACGTTAAGGAACGACTTCAAAAAGGCAAATACACCTATGTCTTTCTTGATGAAGTACAAAATTGCATGGGTTATGAAAAGGCTGTGGATAGCCTCTATATCAAGCCGAATGTGGATGTATATATAACCGGCTCTAATGCTTATATGCTCTCGGGAGAGCTTGCTACGCTCATATCAGGGCGTTATATAATCATTGAAATGCTCCCGTTATCATTTAAGGAATATTGTGCTGCTCAAGCGGGAAACGGAAAAAGTCTAAGGGAAAACTTCAATGATTATCTGCGTTTCGGGTCATTCCCGTATATAGCACAGCTTGAGCGCAACGACGCTGCAGTTACGCCGTTCATAGATGGAATATACAATACAATTCTCGTAAAAGATGTTGCGAAAAGGGAAGGCATTACCGATATTGCGCTGTTAGAGAGCATTGTAAGATTTGTAGCCAGCAGTATTGGAAGCCCTATATCAACAAAAAAAATCAGCGATACCATTAATTCTTCAGGGAGAAGGATTTCAGTAAATACGGTAGACAATTATTTGAGAGCGCTTACGGATAGTTACATCCTGTATAAGGCAGACCGTTACGATATTAAAGGTCGACAGCTTTTAAAAACGTTGGGGAAATACTATATTGTCGATACAGGCATACGAAATATGCTGTTATCAAGCTCTGAGTCGGATATCGGACATCTGATAGAAAATGTAGTTTTTTTAGAATTGCAACGCAGAGGATATAAAGTTAATATTGGGAAGATGTTGGAAAGCGAGATTGACTTTGTCGCCTCCGACATGGATGGACGCACATACTATCAGGTGTCGGCCTCGGTTTTAGATGTCGGGACTTTAGCAAGGGAGCTTGAACCGCTGAAAAAAATACCGGACAACCATCCTAAAATGCTTTTGACCCTTGACGAAGTGGGAACGGGTTTGAATTACGAGGGTATCAGGCAAATTAATCTGCTTCATTGGTTGCTCGGAGAATAATTTATACTACCTTACGAACAACCAGCGGTCGTCGGTTCGATTCCGACCATCGGCTCCAGGAAAAAGCAGACCCCGCAAGCGATTGCGGGGTTTTGGTTTTCTTTCTAAGGCAGTTTAGGGAATGGGATGTGTTTACATTCTTCAATGTCCTTTGTCATTTTTGATTCTTTCCCATAATATTCGATTACTTCCCACAAAACGTGTTTCCTGCCGTCTACTTCCCCAATCATCCGGCGTTGTTTTATTTTTCCTCACTCGTTTTATGGAGTTTCCTCCTTGCAAATTATAAAGCATAGCGATACAAGCCAAAATAAAAATCGCGGTAATTCCTGCGCCAACGCCATGACCGGCTATCGAGAAAGGACGTCTACGGATTCCTTTGGTTTTATTGAACAACAATGCCATCTACTTTCCCCCTTTAATCGGTCTTATCTTTTAATTCGTGGATAATTTTTCTAAACCAGTGTTTTAGCCGATTTTTGAACTTAGGGGTTCGTTTCATTTAACTCAGCTCCTTTTTTGTGTGATAAGCTTATTATGCGCTGGTGTTGATTTGCTATGTGTTAACTTTGGCGAATGAGTTTACGAGTACCAATAATTTCAGTATACTTATTGGTAGAATGCTTTTTATATTGGGAAATTTTATATAATGCAGAAGGTTGCAATGAAACTCTCGGAAAAACATAGCTCACAAATAGAATGTAAAGGTGGTATGAAAATGTTTAAAAGGATTTTAGTTCCTACAGATGTGTCGGATTCCTCACGTCATGCCTTGATCACTGCATTAAAACTCGCAAAGCAGTTTAATTCTGAAGTGGAACTTTTCCATGTTACATTCTCGCCGGAAGCGTATTTAGGATATGAAATGTCTTATGGTCTTATAATGACACCAGAACAAATAGAAAAAATAGGAGAGGCGGCTTTAGAGGCAGCATTAACGGGTATTGATGTCGGAGATGTCCTGTTACAGAAGAAGCATACTTCGGGCCATCCTGCATCTGAGATTATTGAAGAGATAAAAAGAGACTTTGATTTAGTAGTCATGGGTAGTCACGGCCACGGGATTATTGCCGGTGCATTTTTAGGAAGTGTGACCCAACGTGTTCTAGCCCGTACGCAATGCCCTGTGCTTGTAGTTAAGTAGAAGCTAAGGGCACTCTTGAATGTTCATAATTGTTTGGGAAAATGAGCCAATGTGGGGTGATAATTATGAAGCAGTTGATTCAGAAGATTGTTGAGTTTAGAGATGAGAGAATCAAAGAATTATGAACCACTTTATTGAGTTAGCCTTGGAAGAAGCCAGGAAGGGGATGCTCGCTGGAAAAGGTGGCCCATTTGGTGCTGCCGTCGTTAAAGATGGGCAAGTTCTCAGCATAGCCTGCAACGAAGTATTATATTCTCAGGACCCGACGGCACATGCGGAAATCTTAGCGATCCGCCGGGCGAGTGAATTATTGCGGAATTATGATCTTTCCGGGTGTATCATATATGCGACCGGTAGCCCCTGCCCGATGTGCCTTGCGGCGATTATGTGGGCAAATATCAAGACGGTTTATTATTCTGCCTCTCTTGAAGAAGCTGAACAAATTGGATTTCGTGATAGTATGATCTACCGGCATCTCCGTGGGGAAGAAAGCATTCTTGATATGAATCAGATCAAAAGCGGAGCAGTCCTCGCGCTTTATGAAGAGTACGGCAAACTGGGGAAAGCCATTTATTAAATGTTAGCATTATACATAAAAGATTTAGCGGAAGAAGCAGTGACCTTCAGGTGGAACATTGAAAGTCAGTAGTGGCCTGAAAACGGTTCCCAGTGTCGGCACTCTGGTATGGACAAAGTTGAATATGCGGAATAATGCACCCTGCAAGGCTTGCAGGGTTTTTTATATGGTGAGTGCATTGAGCAGCTAACGGAAACATTATGGGAACATGCCGGTAATTCAGCGGGAGGGGAGTCGGAGGATGAAAGAAAAAAGTATTGGAAATAATATAACTAAATACTTAACGTATTGGTGATTCGGAGGGAAGGAATATGAAAAATAAAATACAAATAAGTGAAGAAAAAAGACAGGATCTGATTTTAGCTATAAAAGCCTATTTCCTGAAAGAAAGAGTAGTAAGCATTGAAGGTTTATCAAGTTCTTTACTGGATTTTATCGCCGATAAATATGCAATTGATTTTTATAACCAGGGCGTTTATGATTCTTATAAATTTATAAATGAAAGATCTAAAGATTTACTGGGAATTATTAAATATAACGGATTATAGTGAATTTGCCATGTTTTGTACTACCGAATAAGGGATCATACTGCATGAATCCATGAATCCATCTGGATATTGACATTAATATGAAAACCCTATAGAATCTGATTAACTTTAGAAGCGTTACTGAATCAAGTAGGGTTAAAGGATTAATATGACGATTTGAAAATGTCCCTTATGCAGCATGTAACAAATCGTTAAGCCGAATAGAACGCAAGGGGTAAGTAAGGGCAAATTATTATTGCTATCTATGGGGTACGACATAGCTTAATTTGATCGTGCTTTTTTTGATATGGGGGGTTGTCCTCTCCTGATTAGTTTGGAAACGACGAGAAGTTGTGCGCTGTGAGCTATCAGTTAATTCGGATCGGATGAGAAACATTATAAAAATCCAAATATTTCACAGATAAGTGATTGCGTAATATGCTATAATGGGAATAGAATAAGGTATGGGCTTGAATGCGGAAAGGAGAGTGGGAATATGCGTGTTCAAAAAGTTAACGAGCATACCATCCGCATTTTTATCTCTTTGACAGAATTAAGTGACAGGGATATTACAATAGCCGATCTATTACAGCGATCGGCGAAGACGGAACAATTGTTTTGGGAGCTCATCGCACAGGCGAGAGAAGAAGTTGAGTTTAATTTGGATCAGCCCTTCTGGATTCAGGCAACTGTGGCGTCGAATGACGAGTTTGTAATTACGATTATGAAGCAGGAAGAACAACTCGAGGGTTCGACTAAGGAGAAGATCACACGAAAGACCACTAAAGGCCGAATTACAGAATTAGTTTATGTGTTTGCCGACTTCGAAGACGTTTTAGCCGCAGTTGAACGTTTGCCCGAATTTAATCAGCTACATTCAGGACTATTCCTGTTCGAAAAAGAATATTATCTTGTCTTGAACCGTATAGGAACCGGCAAAAAAAGGCTATTGGCAGAGGCAATTCTTGATGAGTACGGGGAAATTGTGGCTTCAACTGGTGCTTTTCTGTCTGAACATGGGAAGGTTATCATTCCGGAAAAGGCAGTACAAACACTAATTGCTTCTTTTATTAAGCCTTTACAAAGCTAAAAAGGAGAAGGTAGAATAGAGAAAAGGGAAGCAAAAGCTTCCCTTTTCTCTAATTGCGCTGGAAGGGCCCTATCGCCATCTCGGCACCTTGCCATCCTTAGCGGCGGTCGCTTCTTGCCGTCCTGCAAGAAGGGTTAATGCGTGCGAAGACAGTGTCTTCGTGGGCTGCAGGGACACTCGGCCGTCCATGACCGGCGGATCAGGTTAACTGATTGCTTTACCGGCAGGAAAAGATGTCTGGAATTTGGTGCAGACAGTGTATACAAACTGTCTTGCCTTTAAACTTTTTAATCTCCATGGTTTGACCACAAAAGATACAGGGCTGGAAAGGTGTTTTCTTATGAGAGAGGCTTGCAAAGGGAATAATAACAGCTGGGTGAACCGGTTGTTTTAGTGGGGGAGTAGAGCTGATGCTGGACAACATGGATCGACCTCCTCGAAATAGTCCACACAAATATCGTCTTTATCATATGCTAATTGGGCTGTCGAAATCCCAAAAAGTGTGCGGGCTTGTTTAAGGAGAATTGGTCGAAAGTAGTTGATGCCAATAAGGAGTGATAATCGAGTGGATCAAGAGAAACAAAGGCGATTACGAACCCTTCCGGCTGTTCATGAAGTGATTACCCGGCTGGAGCATGACGAAGAATTCAGTCCGTTTTTGACGAATGAAAGGCAGTTGCCCCGTTTTACGCAGGGAGTCCGCCAGGTTTTACAAAAAGCGAGGGAAAATGTCAATCGAAATTTTACAGATTCGTTTGCTGAGTTTGAAACCTCACTCTGGTCGTGGTTGAAAATTCAGCTTCTACAGGAGCTGGCATGTCCTGAAACCAGTTTGCGGCGTGTAATCAATGGGACGGGGGTTATTTTACATACTAATTGCGGAAGAGCCTTGTTGGCGCCGGAGGTCGCACGTTTTGTTGCAGAACAAGCCGAAAGGTACAGTAATCTTGAGCTGAATATTGAGACTGGGGAGCGGGGCTCGCGCTATGTGCATGTGGAAGAGCTGCTCTGTCATTTGACTGGGGCGGAAGCTGCTATGGTAGTCAATAATAATGCAGCAGCGGTGCTTTTGATGATGAATACGTTTGCTCAGGGCAAAGACGTGATTGTGTCGCGCGGAGAACTGGTGGAAGTTGGCGGCTCCTTTCGAATTCCGGAAGTTTTGAAAGCCGGGGGGTGCAAACTCGTTGAAGTGGGAACCACCAATAAAACCTGGCTCAAGGACTATGAGGCGGCTATCGGACCGCAAACGGCCGTGTTATTAAAAGTTCATACGAGTAATTACCGGGTAGAAGGGTTCACCCATTCCGTTTCCGGAGCCGAGTTGGTGGAGCTCGGGGAAAGGCGAGGCATACCCGCGATGGAAGATCTTGGGAGCGGCAGCTTCTTTGATGGCGCCAGTTTGGGGTTTCCTATTGAGCCGACCATTAAACAAACTGTTAAAGCGGGGCTTGCTCTCGTGACGTTCAGCGGGGATAAATTGCTTGGCGGTCCGCAGTCGGGGATCATCGTTGGTAAGAAGGAATATATTGAGCGCCTAAGAGCGAATCAATTAACCCGGGCTTTGAGGATCGATAAATTGACCTTAGCCGCTCTTGAAGCAACCTTACGCTTATATGAAAATGGGGGAATAGAGGATATCCCCGTCTGGAGGATGCTCTCTCTCCCCCTGGATACATTAAAATCAGCGGCGTCTGAGCTGGTAGTGGCGCTTCAGTCGAACCCGGCTATCATAGTTGAATTAAAAGAGGACGTCTCTCAGGTAGGCGGAGGAGCATGGCCTACGGCTGATCTCCCAACTTGGGTGTGCGCCATCCGCCTGAAAAGCGGAAGTGTTACCGAGTTAGAAAAGTTCCTGCGCTTAGGGCCGGTAGCTATTTTAAGCCGGATTCACAAAGATTGGGTGCTTATTGATGTGAGAACTTTGCTAAGTGGGGATCAGGGGGACATTGTCCGGCGCTTGGGCGAGTTGGCGTAACCCCTTGGCGAACTATGGCGCCGAGGATGGCAAAGAACGACGCATATTAATGACATACCATCACAAAATTGATGTTCCACGTAGAAACCGGGTATAATAGTACTCGGAGTGAAATGATGGAGATGGTGATGTGGGACGTAGAAGAAAATTGATCCTGTTGATCGCAGGCCTACTAGGGATAATGGCTGCAGGATTTTTTTGGTATAACGGGTTTATTGGAGGAGGGAAGACGTTCGGTGGGGATGATGTACCGGGCTCGCCAAACGGGCTTCAAGATCGGGTGAGTATTTTGCTCATCGGAGCAGATCAGCGTCCTGAACAGATAAAGTATAGTACCGACTCACTTATTCTTACCAGTGTCGATACAAAAACACAGCAGATTAGCCTGCTTTCAATTCCTCGTGATACGCGCGTTGCCCTTTCCGGGCATGGCTATCATAAAATTAATGAGATCGCAGCATTAACGGATATGCCGACCCTGCAAAAAAATGTCGAACAACTGACCGGCGTGACGCTCGCGGGATATGTTCAAACTAACTTTGCAGGATTTAAGAAAATTATTGACACGTTAGGCGGAATTACGGTCGATGTTGAGAAGGATATGTATTATGAGACGGGCGATCTTGAGGATGGGTATATTAACCTGCATAAAGGAGTCCAGCGCTTGGATGGTTCACAAGCGCTGCAATATGCCCGTTTTCGTCACGATGCCTTAGCGGATATTTCACGGACGGCAAGGCAACAGGTCGTTTTGAAAGCGGTTGCCAGGGAGATGTTTCGACTAAGCACCCTGCCAAAGCTTCCTTTCCTCATTCCGCAATTGATGGAGGCGGTAAACACGAATTTATCGGCCAGGGATATTTTTGCATTAGCTAAAGTAGTCGTCGGGTTTGATAGCGCGAATGTGATTTCTCAGACGTTACCGGGAGCGTTTCTGGATATAGATGGGGTAAGTTACTGGAAGGTCGATCCAATTGAGGCCAAGGAAGTAGTTAAAAATTTATTCCTTGGAATAACCACGGCTGAAGTGATTGACAAACAGAACGTGGATTTGTTAAAACCCGTCATAGTAACGCCCAGTAAGCCGTTGCCTAAAGTTCCTGGCAACAGTCAAGATCCCAATGGGCAAAAATCTTCGGGATATCAGGTACTTAAACCGTAGTGATTAGGCAGTTAGAGGTTAGCACGCCTTGTGTGACATTGTGTCCCGCTCTTTACGGTAGAACTTTCTTCAGGAACCGGGTTGCCCAAGGTAACAAGGGAAAGGCCAAAAGGGAAGAAATAAAATTAAAGAGGGTATGTGCGTTAGCGACCTGTCTCGATAGGCTTCCTCCCATGAGGGTGATCCCGGAAGCCAATGGTCCCACAAAGGGTAAAAAGAGCAGGACTCCAAATACGTTAAGTAAAACATGGAACAAAGCCACCCGTTGAGCGGCCCGCGAGGAGCCTAGAGCTGCCAAAACAGCGGTAAAACAAGTGCCAATGTTAGCGCCGAAGATGAAGGCGAGCGCGGTAGGGAAAGTTAACCATCCGTCCTCCGTTAGGAGCATGACAATACCAGTCGTGGCGCTGGAGGAATGAAGCAGGGCAGAGAGCACGGTTCCGGCGAGGACCCCTTGGAGATGGTTGTCGCCCAGTTGCCGGAGAAAATCCTGAATTGCCGGCAGGTCGGCGAGCGGGGCCATACCTGCTTGGAGTAAGCTCAATGCGAAAAAGAGAATGCCGAGGCCTAAGATGGACAGAGAAAGAAATCGTACACGATTTGGAATATAAAGATAACCCAGGGCACCGAGGATCATTAAATAGGGTGTTATGCAATCTAAGGGAAAAGCGATAAGTTGCGTGGTTAGCGTGCTCCCAATATTACTCCCTAAAATCAGAGCAAGGGCATTTCCAAAGGGGAGCAACCCGGCATCGACGAAAGACACGGTCATCACTGTTAAAGCAGTGCTTGATTGGAGCAGGCCGGTTAAAATTGATCCACTCCAAAATCCTTGCCAGGGAGTTTTGGTCAGCCAAAGGAGTGCTTGGTGGAGGCGAAGTCCTGCAAACGACTGAAGCCCCTGACGTAAAACTTTCATCCCCCACAGAAGAAGAAAGAGGCCTAGGACGAGGGTGAGTAAATACAGTGGGGTCAGCTCCTTTCGAGAGAAAGTGGGACCGATGCGTTTGTTGACACCTTATCGCCTGCGCTTATTGACGCGATTCTTCTCTGCTTGGGTCGATGGAGATTGGTACCCGGCGGGGAATTTCTTCTGCTTTTTCGGGTTTGATATCGTACTATATACCCACACAAAAGGTTCTATGACACGAAGCATTATTTATGACACGAAGCAATAATATTGTGGTAAATGAAACGAAAATAATGGACAGACTATATAAAGAGCAGGGCAATCAATCCTTGCTCTTTATTTGTTGCAAACAACGGATATGATTTTGCTGCTCAAGTGTCGTAAGTGCCCTTCTTCCGTGCTGCGGTAAAGGGTCGGGGTGCTTGAAGCAGTGCCGGATCTGTCGCTAAAAACTGTCGCATAAAAGTGGCACCTGAGTAACGTTCGCATAAGTTGCTCTAAGAGGTGATAATATGCGAGTTCGTTTGGGGGATGTTCGGGATTGGCCTTTTATATATGACCTTGGAAAATTAGGGATTTCTCACAGCATTTCTCCATGGCGTAAACAGCCAATGAAGGAAACCCTAAAATACAGAGAGAGTATGCTCAGAGGGTTTTGGACCTGGATTCAGCAGTCCGGATCCATCGTCTTTATTGCGGAGTCTTCAATTGAGGAGGGTAAGCCCAGTTTGGAAATTGGAAAAAGCCAAGCAGTCGGTTATTTGGTTTTACAGACTTCTTCCAGGGAAGAGTTAACGGGTGTATTGCAAGGGTGGATCGTGGATCTGGCTGTTCTCTCGGAGTGGAGAGGCAAAGGTGTGGGGAGGGAGTTACTAAAAGCGGCCGAAGATCACTGTCGTAAACAAGAAATCTCATACCTGGGCCTTACTGTCAGTAGTCATAATGTGAGAGCACTCCATCTTTATGAACAGTTCGGATTTGCGGAGGAACGAAAGCTCATGGTTAAGCGATTGGACTGAGATATTCCCCTATTCTCGCTGTGTTAGGTATTTTTTTGTGATATAATAGCCCTATTGGCAGAAAATGTGAATTAGTTAAATGTGACTTTAATTAGGAGGTTTTTTGTGGAGCAGAAGGAGATAAAAGCATTAGTTCACTCCGTACTGGCGGAGACGCGGGTTTTTGACGGGTATGTCATTGTACGAGCTCAGTCACGTAGAGAATGGAGCATGCGCTTAAGTAACGGACAGTTTGAACGGGTATCAACCGGAGAGAATAGCGGCTTTGGAGTTCAGGTGTTCACGAAGGACGGGGCATCTGGTTTGGCCACATCAGACGTTTTAGCGGAAGGGGTGGGTCAGAAACTGGTCGAAAAGGCTATTCAGTTAGCTCGTAGAAACGAAGCTATGGGGACGAAGCTAAATTGCCGGATTTGGGAGGCCCCTCAGGTTCAGGCTGAGGAGGCGAATCCAGCTCAAAAGATTTTCGGAGAAATCCCTTTAATCGAACTGGAGGAAATGGTGATGATCTTGCACTCCCGTCTGCGGGAAGTCTTTCCGGAGGGGGTCTGGCAAACGAGTTATCGTCAGGTAGAAGAGGTCTGGTGTATTGGGCGTACGGATGGGACAAACGTGTCGTTTGTCATTCCCAGAGCGGTGCTGATGCATCAAGGGACGGTGCGGGATCATGGTAAGGCACAGAGTACTCTGCTCCACCGTAGTGGGATGGACGCCGGCGTGCTCTTTGAGGAATTAGAGGATCATGTCCTGGAAAGAAAGGCGCAGGACCGGGCTGAGTTTGCCAGAGCCATATGTGGTGCGCCTCAGCTGCCGAGTGGTCATTATCCCCTGATTATCGACTATGGACTGGCAAAGGGGTTGGCACACGAGGCCTTTGGGCATGCAGTAGAGTCGGATCATATGAATGAGTCTGTCCTGGGTGAAGCCGGTAAACTCCGCAAGGGTCTTCGGGTAGCAAGACCGGGCGTCAATATTATAGATGGCCCGCTCCCGGGGGACTGGGCTTATCAACCTTATTCAGCCAATGGACTCGTCAGACAAACTGTGACGATTGTACGGGATGGGGTACTGGTCGCTGGGTTGGGGGATATTTTCTCCGCTGAAGAAGCAGGAATGCCTGTCACCGGAGCGGGTAGGGCGGAAAGCTATGGACATGTTCCGTTACCCCGCATGAGTAATATTCGTTTGCTAGTTAAGCGTATGCTTCCTTTAACACCCGCAGGGCATTTGATGGATGAAGTGAAAGCTGTGCGAGAAACTCTCCTCCAACATGGCGAGCTGATTGAGGGGGAGAAAAATCTGCTTCTTTTAGGGTATCGTGGGGGTCAAGTCAATCCCAGAACCGGAGATTTTGTCTTTCAATGTGACGGAATTATTGACGTTGCTGATCCGGAGCTTCCAATTTATCAACCCTCAATTTTTAGCGGGAAAATACTTTCCGCCTTGGAAGCGATACGCGGGGGGCTCGGTGAAGGGTGTTATGATGCTATCGGAACCTGCGGAAAGGGTGGGCAATCCGTGGCCTCAAGCGGCGGAAGCCATCGTTACCTGCTCATGGATGCCGATCAACAAGTCAGTTTGGGAGGGGAACACGGATGAAACTCGTTGCCCAATTGGAGGATCTCCTTTATCAGGCTCAGCATACTCCAAAGAAAGAGAAACTTCGCTTAGCGGATTGGCGCATTTTGGTTCATGAATCGGAAGCGGTGTCCTTAGGCATAAAAGATAATTCTCCTGGGAGTGTGTATACGCCGCCAAGTTATCGTCAGGGCGAAAACGGTGAAGTTTTCCTGGTCTGGTCAGATGGCAAATGCAGTCAGGCTATGGTTCAAGCCGGCTCCCATGACAATCGGGAGTATTGGCAGCAAGAATTAGAACAATGGAGACAGGCGTCCTATGTAGACCCGGATGCGGCGCATATCCCTTTTCCAGAACCCTTGCCGCTTGTAGCCGTAAAGGACAAGGCCATACATAAAGTTATCGCTGGGGATGATCAGATGCTATTCGATCAAATCGCGCGTTGGCTAACGGATAAACCCTCAAAAGCTAAGCTGCAGGGAAGTATTCAAACGGCTTGGGGGCGCCGGCATGTGCGGACTTCGACAGGTCTTGCCGTTACATACCAACAATCTCAATTTGGAGCGTGGTTTTCTTTCGACAGCTTGATCGGGGGCGTATTTGCTAAGCGCAGGCTATCGCAACCGGAAGAACAGGAGGAATTATGGGTAAGGGCGTTGAATCTGTATGAGGCGATGCAATTAGATGCCCCGCCCGTCGGGTCCCAGACGCAAGTGATCCTGGCCCCTTCTCTGACGGAGGATATGCTGGGGCAGTTTATTCTGCCCAATTTTTCAGGAGACCGAGTGCTCGAGGGGCAGGGAGCTTTTTCAAAGGAGAGTTTTCTTGAACATAAACTCGTGTTCCACCCGCACTTTTCCTTACTCCTTGACCCTCTCCGTCCGCTGGAATTAGGGTCTTATCTGGTGACGTCAGAGGGAGTGCCTGCAGATCGTACGGTGTTGGCTCGTAACGGAAAACTTCAGACCCCCTTTCTCCGGGTTAAAGACTCAGTGCGCTGGGGTGCAAAACCGACAGCTATTCCTCGAGGAACTGCCGGGCTTTATCTTAAACATAAGACAGAGGTTTCTTGGGCGGAGGCTTTACAGGATGTGGAGGATGGCGTACTTGTTTTAACGGTGCTGGGATTACATACCCAGGAGGTAGTTTCCGGGTCGTACTCGCTCAGTGCGCCTCACAGTTTGCGTATTTTAAAGGGTCAAATCGTCGGGAAAACGGATGTGAAATTAACTGGTAATTTCTTCGCAGATTTGGCGGCGCCAACGACAAAGGCGGCGGAGTCTGATCTGGATACATATCCTTATCTCATGATCACGACTGGAGTACAAACTCTTTAGAGAGTCAGTGTCATAACCCGTTCGCATACGTTCAGGAGGTAGTTTCTTAGCCCAGTCGCACACGTTCAGGAGTCGGTTTCTTAGCCCAGTCGCACACGTTCAGGAGGTAGTTTCTTAGCCCAGTCGCACACGTTCCGTCGCTATTCGCTTGTCGCTAAGGCTAAACCGCGTAACCTCCGGGCTTCTCTGATTAGTAAACCGGCAGGCGAATAGCTGTACAATAGACACATCTGGCGATGCC
>NZ_JCAIJG010000069.1:7000-10744 GCF_059735615.1 Desulfosporosinus sp. Tol-M2 | reverse complement strand
GTCCAACAAGGCTTCCCTGCGTGTCCTGCCCATCGTCATCTCCCTATACGCGATGCTCAGTTCATCCACCAGGGGGCCCTGAAAGTGATCGATTACCTGCAACATGGCCTGCTCCAGGCCCAAGCCCGCTTCCACGCTAACGCTTAACATATCCAATACTTCGGGAAGCTGCCGCTGCATGGACTCATGCCTATTAGAGATCCTTTTGGTCAGGTTAAACCTAAGTCCAACGTACCCGGCATAGGCACCCACCAACGCAGCAATTAAGCTGATATGGATACGGGAGCTCAGGACCAGGGCGAAGATGCCCAGCAATATAGCTCCAGTCGCCGCTACCAGGATCTGCACCGCCTGGTATTCACTTCTATCCAAATGAATCCCCGCCTGGCGAAGCTGCTTTTTAAGCTTGTCCGTTTTCTGATAACCTACACCCTTTTGGCTGCTCTTTTCCGGAAGGAAATTTTTGATTAGCAGGATCAAGCTGTTAACCAATGGTTTAATAACGCGTTCCGACAAGGGCTTATTCATCTCTTCATCCAGCACATTCCCCCGTTTGGCACTATTGGTAATGACTATCACCCGCTGTTTAATCTCATCATTTTGAAGAGCACCCGGTGCAAATCGAACCAGAAGAAGACTAAAGACCAGAATGCCCAAGGTAATCGCCATAAATATTTCCATCATACACCTCAATACTGAAGATCAGTGATTTTCGAGATAATAAAAAAGCCGATTACTTCCATTAGCACAGCAACGCCGACCATGACCTTGCCAATCCCAGTTTCGAAGAAGGAACCGAAATAGCCCGGATTGATCAGCATCAGGATCAGGATCAAAAATACCGGCAGCAGTCCGATGATGATGCCGGACATCCGTCCTGAGGCGGTAAGCACTTTTACCTCCTGCTTAATGCGGATCCTGTCCTTGATGGTACCGGAGATGGTACCCAGGATCTCCGTCAGGTTGCTTCCCACCCGGGCCGATGTTAAGACTGCCGATACAAATAGGTCCAGGTCCTGATTTTTCGCCCGCTCCGCCATATGCCGAAGGGCTTCTTCCATGGGCAGACCATAGTTGATTTCCCGCACAGTCTTGGTAAATTCATCACAAAGGGGTGGGCCCATTTCCGAGGCCACACTAACCATGGCCTGCTGAAAGGAAAATCCCCCTTTTAAACTATTCCCGATGATCACCAGAGCCTCTCCTAACTGCTTGGTAAACAGTTCTTTCCTTTTTTTTATAGCCTTTTTCAATAGAAAGGGGGGAATTGCCAGTCCGATCATGCCGACCGCGATCACCGAAAGGATATGCCCCTTGATCACTGCCAATAAAAACATGGGAATAAAGCTAACCGCAATCCAGGCATACAGAAATTCAGCAGGCGTAAGCTTAATACCGGAAGTAGCAATACTATCAGCTAATTCCGAACTGATAAATTCTGTTTTGGTTTTTTTAAATCTTTTATTTTTTTCAGCTCTTTCTTTCAAGACTTGATCATGAATATCCTCCAAGCTGTCAGTTGCCAGATATTTTGAGTACCTGGCCATAACGATTTCTCTGCCTGAGACAGGTAGAAGCATTCTAATCAATGCATAGACACATATTGCCCCGGTTAGGGCAATCAGGACTGTCATCAAAACCACCTCAATTCGTAAACCAGTCATCCTTTATCAGAATCCCTCTAGCGGAGATTTTAGCCAGGAAATTCGGGCGTATCCCCGTCGCCACAAAGTTTCCCTTGAGCTTTCCGGTCAGATCAACCCCAGTCTGCTTAAAGATGAAGATATCCTGAAGCAGGATAGTATCCCCTTCCATCCCGACAATCTCTGAAATATTGACTACCTTGCGGGAACCATCCTGCAATCTGGACTGATGCACGATGATATTGAGACCGCCGGCGATCTGTTGCCGAATGGCCTTGATGGGAATTTCTACGCCGGTCATCAGGATCATGGTTTCCAAACGGGAAGTCAGTTCCCTGGGTGAATTGGCATGGGCCGTGGTCATGGAGCCATCATGTCCGGTATTCATAGCTTGGAGCATATCCAGAGTTTCTGCGGAACGTACCTCACCCACGATAATCCGGTCCGGACGCATACGCAGGGCATTGACCACCAAATTTCGAATAGAGATTTGACCTTTTCCTTCCAGGTTGGCCGGTCTGCTTTCCAAAGTCACTACATGATCCTGACGCAGCTGCAGTTCGGCCGAATCTTCAATGGTAATAATCCGTTCATTATCGGGGATAAATCCGGAGAGGACATTTAAAAGCGTCGTTTTGCCGCTGCCGGTACCCCCAGAGACGATGATATTCATTTTCCCCTTCACACAGGCCTCCAGGAAGGACATCATTTTGGGTGAAACTGAATTAAATTTAATCAGGTTGCTGCTGGTTAGAGGGTTTTTAAAAAATTTACGGATGGTGACTGTAGGACCATTGAGCGCCAGGGGCGGGATGATGGCATTGAAGCGGGAGCCATCCTTCAGCCGCGCATCTACCATAGGACTAGCTTCGTCAATATGTCTGCCTACAAGGGATACAATCCGGTTGATTACATTCATCACATGGAGGTTGTCCTTGAATCTGGTGGCAGCCAGTTCTATCTTGCCGCGCCTTTCCACATAGACCTGGTAGGGGCCATTGACCATAATTTCCGATATCTCCGGATCCTCCAGCAACGGTTCCAGAGGTCCCAGTCCCACCACATTATTGTATACCTCTCTGATTAGGCGTGCTTTGTCACTACGCGAAGAATTTACAGCTTTCCTATCCAGGATCTCCTCCAGGTTTTTCAGCAGATATTCTTCCTGATTGGTAGATATATCTACGTGCCGGGCTGCATCCTCATTAATCTTTTCAATGATTTCCTCATGGACCTTTTTCTTCAGGTCAGCAAAGTCATCAAAATTGCCCTCCCTCTGCTTTTCCAGTCTTTGCATTAAGCTCATGTCCATCATCCTTTTCACAAGAAATATTAGCTTAAAAGAGATTATCTTTTTGTCTTATTGTCTTATTGTCTTATTGTTTTTTATAAATTTAAATAATTTACGGAGCTTTGAATTCTTCTTCGCAGAACCTTCCACTGCCAGGTTACCATCCTCTCCGTACAGTAAAATATCCGCTACAACAGCCAAAGACTGACTGAGCTTGCTGTTGGGTTCGCTGACGACAAAAGGGATACCCCGGTTCAGGGCGGTTACCGCCACCTTATAGTCGCTGGGCAGGGTGGCCCAGATGGGGTAGCCCAAGATGCCCTGCACATCCTTGACGGTTATGGAGCTCATGTCAACTGCCCGATTTACGACCAGCCGCACCTTGTCCGCCTGTTGCAGCGAGCCTAAAAGAGACAGGCTCAGCTTGGAATTCTTCAGGATGGAAATATCCAATCCGATTACAAATAAAACGGTGGATGAGCTTTCAATGGCTGTCATGGTCACCTCATTAAGGAAGGGCGGGGTATCAATGACCACATAGTCATAATAGGAGCGTAGGAGGCTCAGCAAAGTCTGCACCTTTTCTGCAGAAATCATTTCCGCATATTCCGGGCTCTTGGGGGCACACAAAACATGTACTCCGCTGGAGTGAACGATCATAAAGCTCCTGACTGAGTCAATATTGGCTGAAAAGGACTCTTGTACCAGCTCGGCAATGGTATCTTTGGGATCCATATCCAGAAAAATATTGATATCGCCAAACTGCAGATCCAAGTCAATCAAGGCTACTTTTTTGCCATTCTCAACCAG
>NZ_JCAIJG010000069.1:6187-6993 GCF_059735615.1 Desulfosporosinus sp. Tol-M2 | reverse complement strand
TCGCTGAATTCTTTGGCCGACTTCGGGAATTCTGTCACATTGTGAGCACCAATCTTGATTGCGCTTTGCAGAATGTCCATATCCATATATTCTACCAGGATAATTACATGGGTATGGGGCCGATGGAGAATGATCCGCTCGGCCAAACTCAGCACATCCGTATCCCCTGCCCCCAGGGTCATAATAATGATATCCGGTGAAATGTTTTCGATCTTGTCCAAGGCCGCAGTACCACCGGTTGCCTCTCCGATGACCACGATCTCCTCACCATCAATCATCGGCCTGATTGCACTGAGATTCTTTTCCAGCTTGCTGATCAACATTACATTTATTTTCATCATCAGGCGCTCCTTTTCCTATTTCACCATGATACTATCAAGGGTGATGCTCGGCAAATTGGTTGGTGCGCTATCCAACGGAGACCTTAGAAGTGCCCGCAGATGACCTTTCGCCTCTGTCATGCTCAATTTCATCGCTTCCTGGGGTGTCACCTGCAAGGTAAGGGTGGTATAAGGTGCCGCCGACCCATCCTTGCCAAGTGCTTTGCCGGTTTTAGATGTCACAGAGTCCACGGCCAGGATAGTTATATTCTCGACGATAGGGGTTGTATAGAAAACGGCCGCTGCGCTCTCAAATTCAGAGATAATATCCACATGATCCTGAGGTTTCAACATCCCAGCCAGGCCGGTTCTTTCATCCACAGCTACGGTAATGGCCCGCATTCCAGGCTTGATAGCATAGGCCAGGCTATTATTGCTGCTCTCTCCGGGGGCGACAAGTTTGGCGCTTAGAATCTGCTCCCCGGC
>NZ_JCAIJG010000069.1:0-6108 GCF_059735615.1 Desulfosporosinus sp. Tol-M2 | reverse complement strand
TTAGATTCGTGTTCACTTGATAGGTTTACTCAACCCGCATGACATAATTGGTCTGTATCGTGTACGTTTGTCCCAGGATTGTGGATAAAATTGGCGTGAGCAAATCGATGTCGGCGCTTAGTGATAAATTGATGTTCTCAATAATCGGTGTTGTCATATCAACATTGATGTTTGTAAAGCTGGCGGGGAGCTCTGTTTCGATTCGGGTTTGTGCCGCTGTCTTTACAGCAACTTCATTAACATCACCTGCAACGGTGATTTCATGATAATGAACGGCCGTATACCGGGCGGTATCTCTGCAAGCGTTGTTGGCCAGAATCTGATTGCCAAAAATCCAGCCAAAATCAATGATGCCACCCAGCAACAAGATTAAGATCGGCAGCACCAGTGCAAATTCCACCAAGGCTTGACCGTCTTCGTTATGAAAGCGCATATCCCTCACCACCCTTCATTGAAAAAGAATCCGGCCCCGGTAAGAGCTCCGGGACCGGGTATTTCAATTGCAATTATAAAAATTATCCTTATCCTTCTTCTACAGGGGGTGCAAATTCCAGATCAGTAAATAGAGTATCAAGTTTACCTGACAAAGCTGCAAGTGTACCAATCAGAACAACGGCTACCAATGCAATGATGAGTCCATACTCTACCATGCCCTGCCCACTTTCCTCGTCTTTTAGCCAATTCAACAATTTTCCCATTTTCTCTTCCTCCTTATAAAACTTATTATTAATTTATTTAATTTGTAGCAAAGTAAAAATCCTTTGTTACAAACAAATACCCCTGCTAAAGAGAGTGATTTGAACTAACAACGATATTAAAAACTAACAACGGTATTCAGGTATTAGCATGAAGTGCTTTTCCCGCACCCGTTAAACTTCCAACTACTGAAATGACGATAAAGTCAATTTGCTCATTTGGAATCTTAAATATCACTTACCCCCTAAAAGAAAGGATCTGCTTCGTATTAGAGAGTAGGGAAGTGAGTCATGCCAGAAGGAATATTATTTTCTGAATGCGCTTATTAAAATTCCTTAAAGTATGGCGATATTCGCGCCAATGGAGATAAGGGCAACAATTAGTCCAATCATCATAAACGGGCCGTAAGCGAACATACTCTTCAGGGTTAATCTGTAAGTTTTCATACCGATGAAGATAAAGATCAGCATGGCGACACACATGACCAGGACAGCGGATAAAATATGCGGATAGCCTAAAACCAAGCCCATAGCTCCTGCTAACTTCACATCTCCCGCCCCGACTTTATCGAAACCGACAATAGCAGCGACAATCATAAATAAGATCATGATCCCCAGCATACAGGCAACAGCGATAAGCAGCGATCTGCCTCCAAAGTGAATTAGTTGAAAACAAATTCCGATAATTAGGATGGCTATGACAAGTTCGTTAGGTATAGTATGGATGCGGAGGTCGATCATGGCGATCATCGTTGCCAATGAGAAAAGAATCGCAAAGAGAAGCAAATCGAATGGCTTGTCTACCTGAAAACCTGCCCACGCCCAGGCGGCTGCAATGATAATGCAAAAGGCTATTTCAATATAATTCTTGTTAAAAAACAGATCTTCGTTTTTATTATTTCTCTGCAGACACTTTTTCTTTATTAGTTTTTCCGTCCAAATAAAAAGGTAATACCCGGCAACCAGGCCAACAAGGCCATATAAAACTCCATATGTGATATTGCTCAAAATTTACCCTCCCAGTTTAACTTATCCTAGAGAATTCTATATCGAAGTTAATATCTACATCCCTTGCTCATCGTGTGACTGACTGATAAGTATAAAAAAACCCTGTTCCGGCGTTGCCAAAACAAGGAATGACTTTTACTCTCATTTTATGGCAACCCGACTATCCTGGCCTCTATTGAAGCTGTAGACTCGTAGTTTTGCGTCCTCGATTTTCATCGAGTTTGCCTTTATCATTTTGTAATTGTTAGTTTGCAGTATAACATCAATTAATCCCGATTTCAATAGGAAAATAATATTATATTAACGAGAGTTAATAATATTTAACGATTGAATACACTAAATGTCACTATAGGCAGGTTTTTTGGAATTTTTTAACTAAAATATAGGGGTTGACATTTGACTTATATTGGTTTGTTGGTTATACTGAAATAAACTCGTTAGTACTTGTGGATTTGCACAGACCTTCTCGATTGCCTAAGGCTATGGGAAGATTTCCTGAACTTCCCATGTAGCGGGTAATAAAATTGCGGAGGTTTTTAAATGTTTAATGACAAAATTTTAAGTTGTCGGGATTGCGGCCGTGAGTTCGAGTTTACAGCATCTGAACAAGAGTTCTATGCCGAAAAAGGGTTCACTAACGAGCCCGGACGTTGTCCAGAATGCCGTGCTGCCAGAAAAGCACAAAACAGAAATAACGGCGGAGGCGGATATTCTCGTCAGCCCCGCGAAATGTTCCCTGCTGTTTGCGCTACTTGTGGAAAGGACACCACCGTACCCTTCCAACCTTCTGGCGATAAACCTGTGTATTGCCGTGATTGCTACCAACCTCGCGCACGCAGCAATTGGTAAACTGCTCATAGCAGAAACCTTCCCTGGCTTAAATGCCTGGGAAGGTTTTTTCTTTTGCTTCACTATTAAGGCACATTTCTTTCATACGCCTAAATCTACTCATCCGCTTTAACTTCTTGAAAAATCGGAATAATCATCGGACGCCTCTTGGTCTTATCAAAAAGACGTTTACTCACTGTATCCCTTACGCGATTTTGTAAAATGGGGGTTTCCCGGATACCGTTTTTGAGACTGCGTTCGATGGTTTGTTTAACGATCGCTTTTACTTCATCGAGCATTAGGTTGGCCTCTCGAACATAGACAAATCCACGGGTGACAACATTCGGACCGGCTAATATGGTTTTGGTCAAGCTATCGAGTACTAAAATGATTACCAGGATTCCATCCTGGGACAGGAGTGTTCGGTCTTTCATAACGCTATTTCCGATATCCCCTACTCCCAAGCCATCGATAAACATGGGTCCGGCTATCACGTTATTGGCAAACTTTGCCCCAAGATGTGTAAACTCTATTACATTGCCAATCTCGGCCACAAAAATATTATCCCGTGGAATCCCAAGTTGCTCAGCTAATTCAGCATGTTTCATGAGCATGCGGTACTCCCCATGGACTGGAATAAAGTACTTGGGTTTTACCATGCTGAGCATTAGTTTAAGCTCTTCTTGACTGGCGTGCCCGGAAACGTGCATCCCCGAGATGGATTCATAGATGACTTTAGCCCCTAACTTGAAGAGCTGATCAATATTTCGAGAGACTGCTTTTTCATTTCCGGGGATAGGAGAAGCAGAAAGAATAACAGTATCCCCTGGATAAATGGAAATCTGACGATGACTATGCATCGCCATGCGGGTAAGCGCAGCCATCGGCTCGCCTTGGCTGCCTGTCGTCAGGATGCATACCTCATTACCCGGTAAGCGCATAACATCGTCAACGTCAATGAGCGTGTCTTCCGGGATATCGAGATACCCAAGCTCAGCGGCTATGCTAACGACATTGATCATGCTTCTGCCGACGGTAGCAACCTTGCGATGGTATTTGTATGCGGCGGAAATCGCTTGCTGAAGCCGATTGACATTGGAAGCAAAACTGGCGAAAATAACTCGTCCCTCAGCGTCCGCAAAGGCCTTGTCAATATTTTGGCCCACAAGTCGCTCCGACTTTGTAAATCCTGGGCGTTCCACATTCGTACTGTCAGACATGAGACAAAGAACTCCGTTGTCGCCAAGTTCTGAGAACTTGTGTAAGTCAAGAACACCCCCGCTCACCGGGGTATGATCCAGTTTGAAATCCCCCGTGTGCACAATGGTTCCCAGGGGAGAATGAATTGCTAAACCGACAGCGCCGGGTATGCTATGGCTCCCATTAATAAATTCCACAGTAAACGAACCCAGTTTAATGGTATCCCGGGGCTGGATTACATAGGTGGTTACTTGTCCCAATTTGGCCTCAGTAAGTTTATATTGAATTAGTCCGATTGCCAGACGTGTTCCGTAAATAGGCACGTTCAAATGTTTCAATAAATAGGGTAGTCCCCCGATATGATCTTCATGGCCATGGGTGATCAGGATTCCCAGAATCAGGTCTTTATTTTCGATGAGGTAGGTATAATCCGGGATTACGAGATCGACCCCCAACATATCATCGTCAGGAAAACCTAAACCCGCGTCAATTAACAAGATTTGATTATTATAACGGATGACGGTTGTATTCTTTCCAATTTCCCCTAGTCCGCCGAGGGGAATAATTTGTAGTTTGCTCTCTTTGGTCAAGTGAATATTACCTCCTGTAATAAAATTGACTCTCGGCAGTATTCTCAAAAACCATGACAAAAATACGTAAAATTAAAACGCCCACGATATAAAGACATTCTTAAGGAGTATCCTGCCCGCCTGTTACCAGTTAATGTCTTACTATAACTTATTAGAATTGCTATTGCAAGATTTGTGCTTTTCCCACAGAGCTGAATTATCCTTGATCTTGGATAAACGAATCTATTAATTGCCGGGCTATACTTCCTGTATCAGGAATTTGCGGAAGCTGATCGGCCGTAAACCATCCTGCATCCAAGATTTCACTTTTATCAATCTTTATCTCCCCACTATCGTACTCAGCTGTAAAACCTACCATCAGAGAATTTGGGAAGGGCCAAGGCTGGCTGCCGAAATATTGAATGTTTTTAACTTTGAGGCCCACTTCCTCTCCTACTTCCCTTTGCAGGCACTCCTCAAACGATTCTCCTGGCTCCACAAAACCGGCTAAAACACTATAAAAAGCAATTTTGAAACGACTCCCCCTGGCCAATAATATTTCGCGTCCCCGAGTAATCGCCACGATAATCGCCGGGGAAATCCGTGGATAATTGATAAATCCACAAGATGGACAAAGCTTTGCCCTTTCATCCATTTTATTTTCAGTCTGTGTTCCGCACCGGCTGCAATACTGATGGTTACGATCCCAATGTAAAATTTGATAAGCTTTGCCCACCAAGGAAAATAAATCGTCCGGGATCAGAGCGAGTAGCCGCCTTAAGTCGCAAAATGACATCCCTTCCGGTGTAACAGTCTCAGGCGAAAGTCCTGCAGCATAACAAGAACGCCCGTCCATTCGACCAAGATATTGTCTCCGGACCGGTTTGATGTTTAACTTATCCGGATCAATGTCCGGTAAGGCAAATTGCCCGTTATTTTCGTAAACAAGGAATTTATTCTTTTGAAACAATAACCAATATGCCTTTACATCCTCTTTCTCCTGGCAACTGTATCCTGGTTCAAAAAACACGCGGCATCCTCTTTTCTCCAATTGAAGTTTGATAAAACTTTTCTCCTGTTATATAGTTATCCCTATGAATCAAAATCTCCTTCTTACTCGATTATTTTTCATAACTCCTTCCCAATCCGCCTTGAGATATTTCTCTAATTGCTTTGCCTTGAGGACTTCGCTGCGCGGCAATCCTTTTTTTGCAAAGGAGCAATAATTTTATCCACACCATTATCCAGTTTTGGCTCATAGCCTTCAATTATCAGGTCCTCAATTTTTCTTGTGAACTCTGTTATTTCCTGTAACTGTAAACGGATGCTCTCTTTTTTATTGAATTGGCTACTGCACTACATAATTAGAGGATCAATGGAGTGTATTATGGTAGGAATAATTTTTGCAATCACTTTTATTTTATTGATAAATGTAACAGCTATTTTAATGCCAAAGCGAATGGTATTGATTGAAATCTACACAACCATTCTTTTCGTTTTGACGTTTGGACTTACAACGGATATTATCTTTGCTTTAAAATATAATTTTTACGGCCATTTCACACAAGGACCCGTTTTTCTCGGTTTTATGATTATCTTCGGGATTTATCCCGCGGCTAATCTAATTATACTAAACTACTTTCCTTTTCAAAAATCTTTGAAGGCCATATATTAATTGCTTCAGGAGCTTACTTAGGTTATGAATGGTTATCTTTAAAGACAGGATGTTTTTATTACACAGTTTGGAAGTTATGGTATTCAGCGCTTTGCTATCCGGTAATAATATCGATCTTAGCTTGGAATTTAAC
>NZ_JCAIJG010000054.1:0-1778 GCF_059735615.1 Desulfosporosinus sp. Tol-M2 | reverse complement strand
GTCCAACAAGGCTTCCCTGCGGGTCCTGCCCATCGTCATCTCCCTATACGCGATGCTCAGTTCATCCACCAGGGGGCCCTGAAAGTGATCGATTACCTGCAACATGGCCTGCTCCAGGCCCAAGCCCGCTTCCACGCTAACGCTTAACATATCCAATACTTCGGGAAGCTGCCGCTGCATGGACTCATGCCTATTAGAGATCCTTTTGGTCAGGTTGAACCTAAGTCCAACGTACCCGGCATAGGCGCCCACCAACGCAGCAATTAAGCTGATATGGATACGGAAGCTCAGGACCAGGGCGAAGATGCCCAGCAATATAGCTCCAGTCGCCGCTACCAGGATCTGTACCGCCTGGTATTCACTTCTATCCAAATGAATCCCCGCCTGGCGAAGCTGCTTTTTAAGCTTGTCCGTTTTCTGATAACCTACACCCTTTTGGCTGCTCTTTTCCGGAAGGAAATTTTTGATTAGCAGGATCAAGCTGTTAACCAATGGTTTAATAACGCGTTCCGACAAGGGCTTATTCATCTCTTCATCCAGCACATTCACCCGTTTGGCACTATTGGTAATGATTATGACCCGCTGTTTAATCTCATCATTTTGAAGAGCACCCGGTGCAAATCGAACCAGAAGAAGACTAAAGACCAAAAAGCCCAAGGTAATCGCCATAAATATTTCCATCATACACCTCAATACTGAAGATCAGTGATTTTCGAGATACTAAAAAAGCCGATTACTTCCATTAGCACAGCAACGCCGACCATGACCTTGCCAATCCCAGTTTCGAAGAAGGAACCGAAATAGCCCGGATTGATCAGCATCAGGATCAGGATCAAAAATACCGGCAGCAGTCCGATGATGATGCCAGACATCCGTCCTGAGGCGGTAAGCACTTTTACCTCCTGCTTAATGCGGATCCTGTCCTTGATGGTACCGGAGATGGTACTCAGGATCTCCGTCAGGTTGCTTCCCACCCGGGCCGATGTTAAGACTGCCGATACAAATAGGTCCAGGTCCGGATTTTTCGCCCGCTCCGCCATATGCCGAAGGGCTTCTTCCATGGGCAGACCATAGTTGATTTCCCGCACAGTCTTGGTAAATTCATCACAAAGGGGAGGGCCCATTTCCGAGGCCACACTAACCATGGCCTGCTGAAAGGAAAATCCCCCTTTTAAACTATTCCCGATGATCACCAGAGCCTCTCCTAACTGCTTGGTAAACAGTTCTTTCCTTTTTTTTATAGCCCTTTTCAATAAAAACGGGGGAATTGCCAGTCCGATCATGCCGACCGCGATCACCGAAAGGATATGCCCCTTGATCACTGCCAATAAAAATATGGGAATAAAGCTAACCGCAATCCAGGCATACAGAAATTCAGCAGGCGTAAGCTTGATACCGGAACTAGCAATACCATCAGCAAATTCCGAACTGATAAATTCTATTTTGGTCTTTTTAAACCTTTTCTTCTTTTCAGCTCTTTCTTTCAAGACTTGATCATGAATATCTTCCATGCTGTCGGTTGCCAGATATTTTGAGTACCTGGCCATAACGATTTCTCTGCCTGAGACAGGTAGAAGCATTCTAATCAATGCATAGACACATATTGCCCCGGTTAGGGCAATCAGGACTGTCATCAAAACCACCTCAATTCGTAAACCAGTCATCCTTTATCAGAATCCCTCTGCCGGATATTTTAGCCAGGAAATTCGGGCGTATCCCCGTCGCCACAAAGTTCCCCTTGAGCTTTCCGGTCAGATCCACCCCAGTCTGCTTAAAGA
>NZ_JCAIJG010000197.1:0-13992 GCF_059735615.1 Desulfosporosinus sp. Tol-M2 | reverse complement strand
TCTCCCATGTAATCCTCGGGTAAAGTCACTTCAACTTTCATGACTGGTTCAATGATCGCAGGGTCCGCCTTGAGTGCACCGGCTTTAAAGGCCATGGATCCGGCTATTTTAAAGGCCAGTTCTGAAGAGTCAACATCGTGGTAAGAACCGTCATAAACGGTAGCTCGCAGGTCAAGAACAGGGTATCCGGCTAAAATACCATTTTGCATGGCTTCCTGGATACCAACACCAATGGGGTTAATATATTCCCTGGGAATAACCCCGCCGACCACTTTATTGACGAACTCAAAGCCGCTTCCCGGTTCAAGCGGCATAAGTTCGATCCAGCAGTGTCCGTATTGTCCACGGCCACCAGACTGGCGAACAAACCTTCCTTCGGATTTGACAGTACGCCGAATGGTTTCTTTGTAAGCAACTTGTGGGCGTCCTACATCACATTGTACACTAAATTCCCGCTGCAGGCGGTCAACAATAATCTCGAGATGGAGCTCGCCCATTCCTGCAATAATCGTCTGCCCGGTTTCAGGATCTGTGCGAACTCTAAAGGTCGGATCTTCTTCAGCAAGACGAGTAAGTGCACTTCCCATTTTTTCCTGGTCCACTTTCGTCTTAGGCTCAATTGCCACATCGATTACCGGCTCAGGAAACACCATTTTTTCCAGGATAATGGATGCGTTCTCATCACACAAGGTATCCCCTGTTGTAGTGTCTTTCAACCCAACTGCGGCTGCAATATCCCCTGAACGCACCTCCTGGATATCTTCGCGGTGATTGGCGTGCATTTGAAGAAGGCGTCCAATGCGTTCTCTTTTGCCTTTAGTTGAATTATAAACATATGAACCGGCACTCAACACACCGGAATACACCCTGAAAAAAGCTAACTTGCCGACGAATGGGTCAGCCATGATCTTGAAGGCCAACGCGGAAAATGGTTCGCTGTCAGAAGCTGTCCTATGCTCTTCCGCGCCGTTCGGATTTATCCCTTTAATAGGCGGCACGTCTAAGGGCGACGGCATGTAATCAACTACGCTGTCAAGCAACGGTTGCACACCTTTGTTCTTGAAAGCAGATCCACATAGAACCGGGATAAATTTGTTCCCGATAACTCCGCGACGTATACCGTCACGAATTTCCTGCTCCGTGATTTCTATCCCTTCAAGATACTTCATCATGAGTTCATCACTCGTTTCAGCGACCGCTTCAACCATTTTATCATGATACTCATTGGCTAATTCAAGCAGGTCTTCCGTAATCGCGTCGTGTACTTCGGCAGTGCCTAAGTCGTCCGTATAAATAGTGGATGTCATCGTAACTAAATCCACGATACCTTTAAAGTTTTCCTCGATACCAATCGGCAACTGAATTGGAACAGGGTTGGCACCCAACCGATCAGCTATCATTGATACACCACGAAAGAAATCAGCACCCAGCCGGTCCATTTTATTAATAAAAGCGATACGGGGAACTTTGTATTTATCCGCTTGACGCCAGACAGTTTCGGATTGGGGTTCAACTCCGCCGACAGAACAGAATACTGCTATCGCACCATCAAGTACCCGTAGAGAACGTTCGACTTCTACCGTGAAGTCCACGTGCCCTGGTGTGTCTATTATGTTAACCCGATTATTCTTCCACTCGCAGGTTGTAGCTGCAGAAGTAATGGTAATGCCGCGTTCTTGTTCCTGGATCATCCAGTCCATTGTTGCCGCCCCATCATGAACTTCACCAATTTTATGCACTCGTCCAGTGTAAAAAAGAATACGTTCCGTTACCGTTGTTTTCCCAGCATCAATGTGCGCCATAATTCCGATATTGCGAGTATTTTCTATTGCAAATAGTCTTGCCACGGTGATTCCCCCTCCTTTCTGTCAACATCATATGCATCAAACTACCATTTGTAATGCGCAAAAGCCTTATTGGCCTCCGCCATTTTATGCATATCCTCTTTCTTCTTGACAGAACCGCCCGTATTGTTAGAAGCGTCGAGTAATTCTCCGGCAATCCTTTCCTGCATGGTTTTTTCGCCGCGCTTTCGTGCCATAGCGACAAGCCAGCGCAGACCAAGCGTAGTGCGTCGATCGGCACGCACTTCAATAGGCACTTGATAATTTGCACCACCAACACGGCGAGACTTTACTTCCAATACCGGCATAACGTTTTTCAACGCGTTGCTAAAGACTTCTATTGGATCTTTACCAGATTTTTCTTTAATTATTTCAAATGCATTATGGCAAATAGCCTCTGCTGTTCCCTTTTTACCGTCTAACATAATTTGATTAATAAGCTTAGTTAGAGTTTGATTTTTGTAAATCGGATCCGGCAGAACATCGCGTTTCCCGATATATCCTTTACGTGGCATTAGTTTACTCCTTTGTAACGTATTTCTATACACTTTTATGCAATACTTTAAGCCTTTTTAGGATATTTAGCTCCGTATTTCGAGCGTCCTTGCGCACGTTTTTGAACTGCGGTTGTGTCCAGGGTGCCACGAATCACGTGATAACGTACGCCTGGGAGGTCTTTAATACGACCACCCCGGACGAGAACCACGGAGTGTTCCTGTAAGTTGTGTCCGATTCCTGGAATATAAGAAGTTATCTCGAACCCATTAGTCAAACGTACACGCGCAACTTTTCGAAGTGCGGAGTTAGGTTTTTTCGGAGTAGTAGTATAAACTCTGGTACAAACTCCACGTTTTTGAGGAGACCCTCCTGATGGATATTGCTTACGCTTAAGAGAGTTATAGCCCCACTGTAAAGCTGGAGCTGTTGATTTTTTTTCAATTGAGGCACGTCCATTACGAATAAGTTGATTAATTGTCGGCATGTCTCCACCTCCTTTCTGATCAGATCAATATACAAGGAATTGCTTGCAGCAGCATTTTGCAAGCAATTCCAAAACCTACGATACGTATCCTCCCACGCTTAAGCTTGTCACTGGTCTACCAATATGGCCGCTACGGCTGTGCCAACTTCGATTCCGCATGCTTTCCCGAGTTCCTTCATAGTCTGAACCTCAATACGCTCCACATTATGGTTTGCGCACCATTCTACGACAGAACGAAGAACATGTGGTTCAGCATCTTTTGCAATAAACAAACGTCTGACGAGTCCCTTTTCCAGAGCACGTTGGGTTTGTTTTAGCCCAACTGTTTTATGTTTAACGTTTTTAAAGGTTTCATCAAGCACCAAAATGCTTTCCCCCTTAATCATACTTTAACATTTTAGCATTAGATATCCGGCGTGTCAATAATTCGATTAATTTGTTCCCAAAGTTCTTATAGTTCGATACCTTGACATGCCGGTTCCGGCAGGAATTAATTTACCGATGATCACGTTCTCCTTTAATCCCAGTAAGGGATCAACTTTTCCTTTTATGGCCGCTTCCGTGAGAACTCGAGTTGTTTCTTGGAAAGAAGCCGCAGAGAGGAAGGAATCTGTCGCCAGGGAAGCCTTAGTAATCCCTAATAATACCGGGTGAGCTACTGCAGGTTCCCCACCTCCGGCAATAGTCCGCGCATTCTCGTCCTGAAAGTCAAAAACATCAATCAGACCACCCGGGAGCAGACTCGTATCTCCCGCGTCATCAATTTTCACCTTGCGCAACATCTGACGAACCATTACTTCAATGTGTTTATCATTGATATCTACCCCTTGCAGCCGATATACACGTTGAACTTCACCTAGCAGATAGACCTGAACTCCGCGTTGACCCTTAACTTTAAGCATATCATGCGGATTGACGCTTCCTTCTGTCAACTCATCTCCTGCTTCGACTATTTGATTTTCTTTAACACAGAGTCGCGATCCGTAGGGAATAGTATACGTTAGATGCTCCTCGGTTTCAGTGAAGAGGTCTATTTCCCGTCGTCCTTTCACTTCACTGATTGATACCTTCCCGCCCGCTTCCGAGATGATCGCTTGCCCTTTTGGTTTACGGGCTTCAAACAGCTCTTCTACCCGTGGCAGACCTTGGGTTATATCACCCCCCGCAACCCCACCGGTATGGAACGTTCGCATCGTTAGCTGAGTTCCAGGTTCTCCAATAGATTGTGCTGCAATAATTCCAACCGCCTCACCCATCTCAACCGGGCGTCCGGTTGCGAGATTGCGACCGTAGCACTTCTTGCAAACACCATAACGTGATTTACATGTCAATACCGAGCGGATTATGACTGAATCGTAGGATTTGACGATTTCCTCCGCCTGTTCCTCCGAGATTTCATGCTCAGGTGAAGCGAGTACTTCTCCTGTCTCCGGATGGTTTACATCTTCCAAGACAAAGCGTCCGACAAGGCGATCTACTAAGGGTTCAATAATTTCCGGGCCATCTTTAATATCTTCTACCAATATGCCCGTCATCGTTCCGCAGTCTTTTTCACGTACTATCACATCTTGAGATACGTCTACCAGACGACGAGTCAGATAACCTGAGTCGGCTGTACGCAAGGCAGTATCTGCAAGGCCTTTCCGAGCACCGTGCGAGGAAATGAAATATTCTAAAACGGTTAACCCTTCACGAAAGTTGGCCTTGATCGGCAGCTCAATCGTTCGTCCAGACGGGTCAGCCATAAGTCCCCGCATTCCCGCCAGTTGTCTCAGCTGTTGAATATTACCCCGGGCACCGGACGTTGCCATCATGTACACCGGATTAAATGGATCCAAGTTATCCATTAACGCCTGGGTCACTGTTATCGTGGCCTTCGACCAAGTGTCAATGACGAGGTTATAACGCTCTTCATCCGTAATTAAACCGCGGCGATATTGTTGTTCTGTTTTAGCGACTGCTTTGTCAGCTTTAGTCAGGATTTCCATCTTATCCCGAGGGGCCGTTATGTCCGTTAATCCGACGGTTATTCCTGCTCGAGTAGAGAACTTGAACCCTTGATTCTTCAGCCCATCCAGCAAGGAGGCTGTCGCTTCATAACCACACCGGCGATACGTTTTTGCCACGATATCTCCAAGGCCTTTTTTGCCAATAACTTCATTGAAAAACCCAATTTCGGGAGGAATGACGGAGTTGAAGATTAATCGCCCAACGGTCGTCTCCAGGAGTGCCCCCTCACGACGAACTTTTATCCTGGCTTGCAAGTGAACCGCTTTTGTTTCATACGCCAAGACAGCTTCATCATAGTCTTTAAATATTTTTCCTTTTCCAAAAGCCCCGGAACGCTCCATGGTTAAGTAATAAGATCCCAAAACCATATCCTGAGTCGGTGTTTGGACAGGCCGACCGTCTTTGGGATTCAAGATATTATGTGATGCCAGCATAAGCAATCTGGCTTCAGCCTGAGCCTCCGCCGACAAGGGAACGTGCACCGCCATTTGGTCTCCGTCAAAGTCCGCGTTATAAGCTGTACAAACTAACGGGTGGATCTGCAAAGCGCGGCCCTCTACTAAAATCGGCTCAAAGGCCTGAATTCCCAAACGGTGAAGTGTTGGAGCCCGATTGAGCAGGACTGGGTGATCGGAGATGACTTCTTCAAGAACATCCCAAACTTCTGGACGTACCCTCTCCACCATCCGTTTGGCACTTTTAATATTATGGGCATGTCCCTCATTGACCAGTTTCTTCATCACGAACGGTTTAAAAAGTTCTAAGGCCATCTCCTTAGGAAGACCGCACTGATGAAGTTTTAGGTTCGGTCCGACAACAATAACGGACCGTCCTGAATAATCCACGCGTTTTCCCAAAAGGTTCTGCCTGAAGCGCCCTTGTTTTCCCTTTAACATATCGCTCAGAGATTTAAGGGGTCGGTTGCCCGGACCGGTCACCGGACGTCCGCGGCGGCCATTGTCAATTAAAGCATCAACCGCCTCTTGAAGCATCCGTTTTTCATTGCGCACAATAATATCTGGCGCGCCAAGATCTAAAAGACGCTTTAAACGGTTGTTCCGATTTATAACACGGCGATAGAGATCATTGAGATCAGACGTTGCGAACCGCCCGCCATCCAACTGCACCATCGGCCGCAATTCAGGCGGAATCACCGGTACAACATCCATAATCATCCATTCCGGCCGGTTGCCAGACGTTTTGAAAGCCTCGACAACTTCGAGGCGACGAATCGCCCGAATTTTTCGCTGTCCGGATACTTCTTTTAACTCTATGCGAAGTTCATCATTAAGCTTGTCTAAATCCATCTCCCCGAGCAATAGTTTTACTGCTTCCGCTCCCATGCTGGCTTGGAAACGATCCCCGTACTTCTCACGATATTCCCGATATTCCGTTTCCGTCAGGAGTTGTTTCTTCATCAACGATGTATCTCCGGAATTAGTCACAATATAGGAAACAAAATAGAGAACTTTTTCCAAAGCACGAGGAGACATATCCAAAAGTAAGCCCATCCGACTCGGAATCCCTTTAAAATACCAAATATGGGATACTGGTGCAGCAAGTACAATGTGCCCCATCCGTTCACGACGAACTTTAGAACGGGTCACTTCAACTCCACAACGGTCACAAACGATTCCTTTATACCGAACACGTTTATATTTCCCGCAGTGGCATTCCCAGTCCCGAGTCGGACCAAAAATTTTCTCACAAAACAAACCTTCCCGTTCCGGCTTCAAGGTCCGATAGTTGATGGTTTCCGGCTTCTTTACTTCTCCAAATGACCACTCCCGAATCATATCCGGAGAAGCTAAGCCGATTCGCATGCGGTTGAAGTTATTGACGTCTAGCATTCCATATCGCTCCTTTCGTCCGGGGAACTATTTGAAATCGCCGGGATCTCAATCTTCTTCCTCAAGGGATTCCACATTAAATCCATCGAGCGATTCTTCCTCGTCGGCAATGAGATCATCATCATCCTCCTTGGCGACAATAAGGCGCGTCACCGGGGGTAGTAGTTGTAGTTCATCATGCAGATCAATACCCAGTTCCTTGGCGGTCTCCGAAATATCCTCATCAGAGTCATGAATCTCGATTTCCCGATCATCTGCTGCTAAGACTCTAACATCAAGTCCTAAACTCTGCATCTCCTTGATTAAGACCTTAAAGGATTCCGGAATACCTGGTTCAGGAATGTTTTCTCCTTTGACGATCGCTTCGTATGTCTTGACACGGCCAACTACATCATCTGATTTTACCGTTAAAATTTCTTGTAAAGTATATGCCGCGCCATATGCTTCTAAAGCCCACACTTCCATTTCTCCAAAGCGTTGGCCCCCGAACTGTGCTTTACCACCCAACGGCTGCTGTGTTACGAGGGAATATGGACCAGTCGAACGGGCATGAATCTTATCGTCAACCAAATGGTGAAGTTTGAGCACATACATATATCCAACGGTGATCCTACTGTCAAACGGCTCTCCTGTACGTCCGTCATATAACAGGGTCTTCCCATCCTTCGGGAGTCCTGCTTTCTGCAAAGTCTCAAAAATGTCCTCTTCCGTAGCACCGTCAAAGACAGGAGTCGCGATGCGAATCCCCAGAGCATTAGCTGCCCAGCCCAGGTGCGTTTCCAGAACCTGGCCAATATTCATTCGCGAAGGAACCCCTAGTGGATTAAGAACAATTTCTATGGGCGTACCATCCGGCATAAACGGCATATCTTCTTTACGCATGATGCGGGAAATAACTCCTTTGTTTCCATGCCGACCAGCCACTTTGTCACCCAAAGAAATTTTTCTCTTTTGAGCAATGTAAACCCGCACGAGTTGATTAACGCCGGGAGATAATTCATCCCCATTTTCACGGGTAAAAACCTTCACGTCGACAATTTTTCCTGCTTCTCCGTGCGGCACTCGCAAGGAGGTATCCCGCACCTCACGTGCCTTTTCGCCAAAGATTGCCCGCAGTAAGCGCTCTTCCGCCGTGAGTTCCGTCTCCCCCTTGGGGGTTACTTTTCCGACCAGGATATCGCCTGGACGAACCTCTGCTCCGATGCGAATAATTCCTCGTTCATCAAGATCCTTCAAAACATCTTCTCCGACGTTGGGAATATCACGCGTAATTTCTTCCGGACCAAGTTTCGTATCCCGCGCATCTGATTCATACTCTTCAATATGAATAGATGTATAGTAATCTTCCCGAACAAGCTTTTCACTAATCAGGATCGCGTCCTCATAGTTATACCCTTCCCAGGTCATGAAGGCCACTAAAACATTGTGACCTAAAGCAAGTTCTCCATGGTCAGTCGACGGACCATCCGCAATAATCTGATTTGCTTCAACCCGTTCCCCTTTGGAAACAATGGGGCGCTGGTTAATGCATGTACCTTGGTTGGAGCGTGCATATTTAAGCAACTTGTGTCTTTCTGTCGTTCCATCAGCGTGGGTGATGATAATTTCGTCTGCGGTTGAACGCTCCACATCTCCAGCTTTTTTAGCAATAACACAAACCCCGGAGTCCTTGGCCGTCTTATATTCCATACCCGTTCCGACATAAGGCGAATCGGTTCGCAAGAGGGGTACTGCCTGCCGTTGCATGTTAGAACCCATCAAGGCCCTGTTGGCGTCATCATGCTCAAGAAACGGAATAAGTGCCGTCGCGATAGACACCATTTGTTTTGGGGAGACGTCCATATAGTCGACGTCGTTTGGCGAGACATGAATAAAGTCATTACCGTGCCGACCGTCAACTTTCTCTCCAAGGAAGCTGCCATTTTGATCAAGCGGAGCATTAGCCTGTGCTACGACATATTTTTCTTCTTCGTCAGCGGTTAAGTAATGGATCTCATCCGTAACTCTCCCATTTTCTTTATCCGCCTTACGGTAAGGAGCTTCTATGAAACCATAAGGATTAATACGTCCAAAAGTCGCTAAAGAGCCTATCAAGCCAATATTAGGGCCTTCCGGAGTCTCTACCGAACACATCCTTCCATAGTGGGAAAAATGAACGTCACGCACTTCAAAGCCTGCCCGCTCCCTGCTTAATCCCCCCGGCCCTAAAGCACTCAAACGACGCTTATGGGTTAACTCCGCCAAGGGATTTGTTTGATCCATAAATTGGGACAACTGGCTGCTGCCAAAAAACTCCTTGATTGCAGCAACGACAGGCCGGATATTAATTAATACTTGAGGAGTAATCACTTCAACATCCTGAATGGTCATCCGTTCGCGAACCACGCGTTCCATACGCGACAGGCCTATGCGGAATTGATTCTGGAGAAGTTCTCCCACCGAGCGCAGCCGACGATTTCCTAAATGGTCGATGTCATCTTTATGTCCATCGCCATCCATCAAGGTGAGCATCCTTTGGACTGCCGCTACGATATCCCCACGGGTCAAATGCCGAACGTCCATTGGGATATCCAGACCCAGTTTCTTATTGAGTTTATACCGACCTACCTTAGCCAGATCATAGCGTTTGGCATCAAAGAACAGTGCTTCCAGCAGAGACCTTGCACTGTCGACAGTTGGAGGTTCACCCGGTCTTAACCGTTTGTAGATTTCAACCAAAGCTTCTTCGGTTGACTCTGAGTTGTCTCTTTCCAAAGTAGCACGTATATATTCATTATCATTAAACAGCTCCAGAATTTGGCCGTTGCTGGCATAACCCAAAGCACGAATCAGAACAGTGCCCGGTAATTTCCGTGTTCTGTCAACCCTTACAAAAATATTATCGTTCACATCTGTTTCGAATTCTAACCAAGCTCCTCGATTCGGAATAACCGTCGCTCCATAAAGTTTCTTACCGCTTGTATCGATGTGTTCTGCGTAATAGACTCCTGGAGAGCGTACAAGTTGGCTGACGATAACACGTTCGGCTCCGTTAATAATAAACGTACCCTTGTCTGTCATCAACGGGAAATCTCCCATAAAGACTTCCTGCTCTTTAACTTCCCCTGTTTCCTTATTAATCAGGCGTACCTTTACGCGCAGAGGCGCAGCAAACGTGACATCGCGTTCTTTACACTCCTCCACCTGATATTTAGCCTCTCCTAAACTATAATCGATAAATTCCAAGACTAGATTGCCAGTGAAATCTTGAATAGGGGAAATATCGCGAAACATATCGCGCAACCCTTCATCAAGAAACCAACGATAGGAGTTCTGCTGAATTTCAATCAGATTTGGCATGTCAAGGACTTCCCGGATCCTGGAATAACTCCAGCGTTCCCGTGTCCCAACCTTAATAGGATAGAACATTGCGTTTCACCCCTCAGTGCAGTTTCCTCTCATTGAGGTATCAATATATTGACATAGACAGCCAAAAGCAAGGCCTTTTAATAGAACCTCGCTTCACTGTTTATGGTATTTCGCCATCACTTCGACAAACTCAAACAATAATATCTCCTTAATATCCAATGCCTTCAATTTATTACCATAGCATGGACAGATTACGAAATAATTCCAACTATATGCATAGTAACATTCATAAAGTATAACAAAATTATTAAATGCTGTCAAGAAATATTATTAAAATAAAACAAGAAGGCACCCTCCTCAAGAGAAAGTACCTTCTTAAGTCTCCAAAGCTTATTTCACTTCGACGGTTGCACCAGCTTCAGTTAATTTAGCTTTCAAAGCTTCAGCTTCGTCTTTTGTGACTTTTTCTTTAACTGCTTTTGGCACGTTGTCAACGAGATCTTTAGCCTCTTTCAGACCTAAGCCAGTAACTTCACGAACAACTTTGATAACACTGATTTTGGATGCTCCAAAATTCATAAGCATAACATCAAACTCTGTTTTTTCTTCTACTTCTTCAACCTCAGGCGCCGCAGCTCCTCCTCCAACAACTGCTACCGGAGCAGATGCACTTACCCCGAATTCTACTTCAAACGCCTTAACGAGTTCAGATAGTTCAAGGACAGTTAAACCTTTGACAGTTTCGAGAATTTCATTTACTTTAGACATTTTTATTTCCCCCTTAAAAATAAGTAATTATTGATCCACGTTCAGCCACTTCCAGAAGTGAGTATGACCTGTTTGATGTTCAGCTCAAGCTGAACGAGTTCACTGAGCAGCCTTGAGTTTACGCACTTCTTCCAAAGCATAGCACATTTTACGGATCGGGCCTTGGAGAACGTTGGCCATACCGGTAAGAGGGGCTTGCATACCACGCAGCACCATAACCAGCAGCACTTCACGGGAAGGAAGATCTGCAAGAGCTTTGACTTTCTCCGGTCCGATTACCTTCCCGTCAAGAACCCCAGCTTTAATTTGAAATTTCTTTAGCTTATTTACTTTGGCAAACTCCAACAGAACTTTTGCCGGAGCGACAGGATCTGCACAAAAGGCAAGTGCCGTCGGTCCTTTAAGATAGGAATCCAGACCTTCTACCCCTAGTTCATTGGCTGCGCGAAGTACGAGTGTGTTTTTCATCACCCTGTACTCCACTCCTGCAAGACGCAGTTGGGCGCGCAATTGCGTTACTTGAGCCACGGTTAAACCACGGTAGTCGGCTAAGACAATCCCAGCGGCTTGTTGAAACTTGTTCTTGATTTCGGAGACTACTTGGCTTTTTTCTTCAATATTAGACATTATGTATACCTCCTTCCTTTAGATAAACTCAACAGAAAACCCCCGCGTTTGCAGAGGTTAAGAATGCCAAATTACTATCCATCGGTGTGTCTCCCAACCTCGGCAGGACATTAAGCCTTACGGCGCCTGCTTTCTACAGCGGACTTTATTCAATTTCTGGCAAGTTTATCCTAATTTACAGAATTCCTTCAAGGACATACTCTTGTTACAAAACTTTTGCAAGGTTAATACGTACGCCAGGTCCCATTGTTGAGGACACCGTAACACTTCGCATGAATTGGCCCTTTGCAGCAGCAGGCTTAGCTTTTACTAACGTCTCCGCTAACATACGAAAGTTTTCTAACAGTTTTTCAGCAGGGAATGAGGCTTTACCAATCGGTGCATGGATAATACCGGCCTTCTCCGCACGATATTCGATCTTACCAGCTTTGATCTCTTTGATCGCACGGGTTACATCAAAGGTAACCGTGCCGGTTTTCGGGTTAGGCATAAGACCTTTAGGTCCGAGAACACGGCCTAACTTACCAACCATCCCCATCATATCAGGCGTTGCCACAACTACTTCAAAGTCAAACCAACCTTGCTGGATCTGCGTGATCATGTCTTCAGCGCCGACAAAGTCTGCACCGGCTAATTCGGCTTCCTTAGCCTTATCCCCTTTAGCAAATACCAACACTGACCTGGTTTTTCCTGTACCATTCGGGAGCACAACCGCACCCCGAATTTGTTGGTCCGCATGACGGGTATCAATGCCCAATTTGAAAGCCACTTCAACCGTCTCGTCGAACTTTGCCTTGGCATTTGTTTTAACTATTGATATAGCCTCCAGGGGTTCGTAGTGAGCAGTACGATCAAAAGTTTTTACAATCTCTTGATATCTTTTACCTACTTTTGACATCTTTAACCTCCTTGTGGTAATGCGGGCCTAGCCCTCCCACAACTTAATTTAACCCTCAACAATATCAATTCCCATACTCCGCGCTGTACCTTCGATCATGCGCATTGCCGCTTCGATACTCGCAGCATTCAAATCCTTCATCTTAATGTCCGCAATCTCGTAAACCTTTGATTTCGGGACAGACGCTACCTTTTTACGATTCGGCTCGGAAGAACCCGAACTGATATTTGCTGCTTTTTTTAGCAATACGGCAGCCGGCGGAGTTTTGGTAATAAAGGTAAACGAGCGATCCTCATACACTGTGATTTCAACAGGAATAATAAGTCCTGCTTGATCCTTGGTACGCTCATTATATTCTTTGCAGAAAGCCATAATGTTGACACCATGCTGACCTAGAGCGGGACCTATTGGAGGCGCCGGTGTAGCTTTTCCTGCATTAATCGCTAATTTTACCATTCCCATTACTTTTTTTGCCATTGTCATTACACCTCCTTGTCAGGATAACCGTACCCTTAGTCGAGTTTCTGAACCTGAGCAAACTCCAACTCAACGGGAGTCTCCCTACCAAACATAGACACTTCTACCCGCAGCTTACCTTTGTCAGCAAAGATTTCGCGGACCACTCCTACAAAATCCTTAAACGGGCCCGCAATGACCTGAACTCTCTGATTGATCTCAAAATCAATTCGTGTGTGAACCTCATCCATACCCATTTGTTGAAGAATCTTGATAACCTCTTTGTCCAGTAACGGAATCGGCTTCGTTCCAGTGCCAACAAACCCGGTCACACCAGGCGTATTACGCACAACATACCATGAATCATCCGTCATTTCCATTTCAACAAGTACATAGCCTGGATATACCTTACGTTTAGTGATTTTCTGTTTCCCACTCTTGAACTCGATTTCATCTTCCATGGGAACGAGTACGCGAAAAATTTTTTCTTCCATGTTCATGGACTCGACTCGTTTTTCGAGATTCATCTTCACTTTGTTCTCATAGCCGGAGTAAGTATGAATAACATACCAGTCTTTTGCCATTTCTCAGGGACCTCCTCAGATACTGCCGTAGGATCTCATAGGTTAGGGCAGTAGCTTGGTCAAGGCCCAGCTTAAACCGCTATCCACAATCCACATCATAATCGATACAATCCCCACCGCAATAAACACAACTCCTGTGTAGGTGAACAATTGCCTACGGTTTGGCCAATGAACTTTCTTTAACTCGCTCAAAACCCCTCTGAAATACTCCGCCGCCTTTTCTGTCTGTCGCTGAGTATTGGCCGGTTTCTTCAACGCGCCCATCACTTCACATCCTTACACGACATCGAATGTCATCGACACTGTGACAACGCTTCCTGGCGTACAGTCTAAACCATTGCAAAAAAAAATTACTTTGTTTCCTTATGGAGTGTATGGCTTTTACAAAACTTGCAAAACTTTTGAGCTTCCAAGCGATCAGGGTTGTTTTTCTTATTTTTGATAGTAGCGTAGTTACGGTGCTTGCAATCCGTACACGCTAATATAACGCCAACACGCATTCTCGAACACCTCCCAGACAACGATAGGACACTGTATTTTATCCATTACTCAAAATAGTCTATCACGAGATAATTCCCCTGTCAAGAATAATACCTTATGATCCTTATGATCCTTATGATAACGT
>NZ_JCAIJG010000147.1:0-3110 GCF_059735615.1 Desulfosporosinus sp. Tol-M2 | reverse complement strand
ATTGCAGGAGGTGACATCAATTTGAAATTCTCCGACTATGCCCAAGGTCTACTCCCGTATATTTCCGGAGGAGCAAGTGAACCGATTTTCTTCACGGAGATAATCGGGAATTTCATACAGGATGCTGCAATGGATGCTTGTGCGGTTCTAAAACGAAAACCGGACACTCGATATCGCTATATAAAAGGTGGTAGGGATATTCAGGCTAAAGATGCCCAGTACATTTACGACCACCGTGATATGGACAAGTATTCCGAATGGCTAAGCGATCAGATGGACAACTCGGATTCTTTCGACGCAGTTTCTGCATGGCTTACGAAATGTGAAATAGATCACGACAAATACCGTGTTGCTGATGCCTGTTCAACATTACTGGAGAGTATATTGCTGGAAACCATTACTGGTACAGCCACGTCAGAGAATGACCCTGGAAGTTCTGAATATGACTTCAAACTGGTCGAGGAAATCCAAGAAAAAATAAAGTCACTTCCTCGACCGACTGAAGTGTCGGTACCGCTGGAAGCGACTAATGAAGAACAGGGCTATATTAATGAAATGTATAATGCTTACGGTGATGCTGAAAACGTGAGTCCATTTGCAAAAAAAGACCTGACTAGTTACCCTGATTACGAAGAAGATCTCTTAGATAGACGAATTGATTTCTACGCTGCAGCTACAATACGTCGTGGGGTGATGGAGCTTGGGCGAGGCGGATTGTCAAATCAGTTTGACGTGTTAAAAGGCGAAACTTACGACGGTGTGAAAGATACTGAAAGGCGTACACATCCAGACGGATACCAGAGAATGCTCGCCGTCATGGAGCAGGCTGTAAATGCCCCATTGAAGGATTATTTGTTAAGTGAATCGCCCTATTGGATAAGCGGTAAAATTAAAAAAGACGTATGCCATCATTTGGTTAATGACGGAAAGCTAAGGTGGGTGAAAAAGAAGAGATGATAAATACAACAGTAATCGGCTCACCTTATGAGATGTCTCTGCGCATTCTTCTTATGCTGGACGAGTTGACAAATTTTGAATTAGACGAGCAACGAATCTGTGCCATAGATTTTATAGCCGTATACGCTGCAGACTTTAAACTACTTGATGAAAATCTTCATGGGTATGGTAATTATCGCTATAGCGAATATCCCGCACGAAAGAACTTAGCGAAGGATGCATTGAAAATCCTCGTTCTTGATGGTACGGTTTCTTTTTACCCGAACCAAAATGGGTTTACATATAAAATTAGCGAATCTGGGAGAAAAGTGTGCAGGGAGCTCACCTACTCGTATGCTGAGGAGTATAGGATTGCAATAAGAATGGTCAGTAACAAATATGACTTATCAAGTGGAAAAGCTCTGCTAAATGATATCAATCGCTACACACTCCGTTCGTTGCAGGAGGTCTATGATGAATAGGTTCTATATTGAAAAACTGGTCGTTTCCGGAGGAGGCCATGAAAACTCTGTAATTGAATTTGTGCCGGGGTTTAACCTCGTTGTCGGCCCATCCAATACCGGGAAAAGCCTTATCATGGATTGCATCGACTATGCCTTTGGATTTACTCCGAAATCTGACAAGCCATCAAAAATAGTAGACAACAGTAATGGCTACGAAAAAATATCTATGCATTTAAGAAGCAACGCAGGATCTGTCGTCCTCGAACGTAAGATTGGTGATACCAAGATTTCTGTCAGTGGTACGGATCCTACTATTGAGCATGATTCCTACAGTGTAAGTAACAGCGCCAAGAAAAGCATAAACACCGTTTTTTTGCAGCTGCTTGGAATAGATAAGCCTCATAAGGTTCTTTCTAGCGAAAGCGGAGCTACACAGGCGTTAACGTGGAGAAGTATGCTGCATTTGTTTTTCATTCGGCAAGCGGACATTGCAAGAGAAACATCTGCACTTAAAGCCCCGGGAGGATAGGTAAAACTGCATCGCCTGCCGTATTGCTTTACCTTTTGACCGGTCAGGATGCGGATAATTTCGAAAAGCCCGAAGACCCGGAAATAAGCAAAGCGAAAAGAAAGGCATTGACAGAATACATCCGTGATAAAGCGGAACGGTTTTCCAAGCGACGTGAAGAACTGGAAGGGACTCTTTCCGATATTGGTAGTGCAAATGTCTGTGAGGCTGTAAACCAGATTCATGAAGAAATCAATGCTATACAAAAAGAACTCAACGAAGCGGCAAGCGAAAGTCAAAAGCTTATGTCTAAAATATATGAACAAAACGGGAAGTTGTCCGAATGCAATACTGTTATTCATAACTTTACGGTTCTCCGGCAACAGTATCAGTCAGATATCAGGCGCCTCGGTTTTATTGTTGACGGAAAAATCAGCCAGTCGACTATAACCACAAAAAAACTTTGCCCATTCTGCGATAGTGAGATCACTGCATCGCCTAGTCAGCAGTACATTGAGGCATCTTCAGCGGAGCTTGCCAAAATCAAGGGACACCTATCAGAGCTTGAAGAAGCCAAAGCCGCCATTGATAGGCAGCAGCAAGTGATACAAAGCACTATCGAGAACCTTGAACGGGAGAAAGAACAGGTTGATTCTTTGATATCCGATCAACTCAATCCCAAATTGGCCGTATTCAAGGAACAACTTGAAAATAACCTCCTGCTTATGAGAATTACTGGTGAACTTGAATCCGTACGCCAAAGCGAAACTCAATATCGAAGCGAGCTTTTTGAGAAGGAAACCGAGGAAACGCCGGATAACCCAAAGTATAATATTATGGGTTATTATGATTATGAATTAGTCCACGGTTTTGAAAAAAAATTAATCCAAGTCTTAAGTGCATCCAAAATAGGCGGTGCAACAACTGCGCGGCTCAATATGACAAACTTTGATATCGAGATTGGTGGGCTTAAAAAAGCTGTTTCAATGGGTGGCTGATTCTGTGGACTCTTGAACACAATTACCGCATTCGCAATGGGTTCTTATCTTATTGAGCGCGAATGTAAATCACCCGGATTTTTTGCTGCCGACTCTCCTCTCACCCAATTGTCGGAGGCAGAACATATTGAACAAAGGGATACAATCAAACACAATTTTATTAAATATTTGATTGATCACGCCCTTGAGCGACAGGTAATAATC
>NZ_JCAIJG010000095.1:0-11601 GCF_059735615.1 Desulfosporosinus sp. Tol-M2 | reverse complement strand
TTTATGCGCAAGTAAACTCAAATTTAAAGGAGGATTAACTTAATGAAAATGATTAGAGCAATTGTACGCCCCGATAAGACAGAGATCGTGGCTGAGGCCTTAGCGCAGGCGGGAATGCCATCGCTGACAAAAATGCACGTCTTTGGGCGTGGTAGAACAAAGGGAATTCGGATTGGGGATGTGGTTTATGATGAGTTTCCAAAGACTCTGCTTCTCTTAGTCATTGAAGATGAAAAGCTGGATGGAGCAATTTCAGTTATTCTCGAAAGCGCCAAAACCGGAACCATGGGTGATGGCAAGGTCTTTGTGACTGAAGTCGACGAAGCCTATACCGTAAGTAAAGGGACAAAGGGGTTGTAGTGATGAAGGAAATAATGACGGTGATTCGACGCCATCAGGTACCCGCAACCAAGAAGGCTTTTGAAGCTGCCGGCTTTCCTGCTCTGACGATTCAAAGTGTTGAGGGCCGCGGGAAACAAGGCGGAATCGGAGGTTGGGCAGCTGAAATCGACCCTGAATTAAATCACATGTTAGACGAAGGAATGGCGGATGATGTCAGATTCAATTGGATTCCTAAAAGGATGTTAACAATTGTGGTGCAGGATGACCAAGTTGAAGAAGTGATAGAAGTGATTATTAAAGCGAATCAGACGGGGCACATGGGTGACGGTAAAATCTTTGTTATACCCTTAAAAGAGGTTGTTCGCATTCGCACGGGCGAAACCGGTTCTCGAGCAGTTATTTAACTTCAGGTAAGTTTGATGTTGATATAAAGGAGATGTATAGACATGAGGCAAATCGCAATCTATGGCAAAGGCGGCATCGGAAAATCGACGACTACCCAAAACACGGTCGTTGCCCTAGCTGAAATGGGGAAGAAAGTTACGATTGTTGGCTGTGACCCTAAAGCAGATGCCACGCGCTTGATTCTGCATAGTAAAGCTCAAACGACAGTAATGGATTTAGCCCGCGAAAGAGGGACTGTCGAAGATTTAGAGCTGGATGAAGTTTTAGTGGAAGGGTATTTGGGGGTTCGTTGTGCAGAATCTGGGGGTCCGGAACCGGGGGTTGGGTGTGCTGGAAGAGGGGTAATTACAGCTATCAACTATTTGGAAGAAAACGGGGCGTATACAGCGGAAACGGATTATGTGTTCTACGATGTCTTAGGAGACGTGGTTTGCGGAGGATTTGCAATGCCGATTCGCGAGAATAAAGCCAAGGAGATCTATATTGTAACTTCTGGCGAAATGATGGCCATGTATGCAGCCAACAATATTTCGAGAGGAATCTTAAAATACGCGACAACGGGGAGCGTTCGTCTGGGTGGGTTGATTTGCAACAGCCGTAAAACAGACAAGGAACTTGAATTAATTGAAGCCTTGGCCAAAGGATTAAATACTCAAATGATTCACTTCATCCCCCGGGATAACGAAGTGCAACGGGCTGAAGTGCGTAAAATGACCGTTATTGAATATAATTCTACCCATCCTCAGGCAGATGAATATCGAGCGTTGGCCAAAAAAATTGAAAATAACACCATGATGACCATCCCAACACCGCTTTCCATGGATGAATTAGAAGCCCTAATGATGGAATTCGGTATTCTGGATATGTAATTACTTTAACAAGTAAGAATTCTTATTGACAGGGGGAAGGACAGCATAATGAGCATCAAAGAGATAAAAGATTTAAGGAAACAAGTGCTGGAAGAAGTTCTGGAAATATATCCGGAAAAGGCCCAAAAAAATCGGAGACAACATCTGGCGGTCAAAGATGATGAGTGTGCTGGATGCGCCGTCAAATCGAATTCGAAAACAGTCCCGGGTATCATGACCGCGCGGGGGTGTGCCTATGCGGGGGCTAAAGGGGTTGTTTGGGGTCCGGTCAAGGATGTGGTGCATATCTCCCATGGACCGGTCGGGTGTGGGTACTATTCCTGGGGTAACCGCAGGAACCTAGCGGAAGGCGAAATCGGGGTAGACAACTTTGTACCTTTTTTATTCACCTCGGATTTTCAGGAAAACGATATCATTTATGGTGGGGACAAAAAGCTGGAGAAAATAATCCGCGAGGTTGTTGGGCTCTTCCCGAACGCCAAAGGGGTTTCTGTCCTCTCAGAATGTCCTGTCGGATTGATTGGAGATGATATTGAAAGTGTCGCTCGCCGCATGAGCCAAGAACTTGAACTCCCTGTTATTCCGGTTCGCTGTGAAGGGTTTAGGGGCATAAGCCAGTCCCTCGGTCATCATATAGCCAATGATGCTATCAGGGATTATCTTTTGGGTAAAGGACCAGGTCGGGAAGTAGGACCATACGACATTGGAATTATCGGCGATTATAATATTGGCGGAGATGCTTGGGCCAGTAAAAAACTGCTCGAAGAAATCGGTCTCAAGGTTGTCAATATTTGGACCGGTGATTCAACAGTAGAAATGCTGCAAAACGGACATCTGGTCAAGCTAATTTTGATCCACTGTACCAGAAGTATGAATTACATCGTCTCGCATATAGAAAAAACTCATGGAACCCCCTGGCTGGAATTCAATTTCTTCGGACCCACTAAGATCAAAGAATCTCTCTTGAAGATTGCGGCTCAATTTGATGAAAGTATCATGGAAAAGGCGCAACAAGTAATCGAGAAATATGAAGCCCAGATGGCGAAAGTGATTGAGTCCTACCGCCCGCGTTTGGCAGGAAAGAAAGTAATGCTTTATATTGGCGGTCTTCGTCCCAGACACATGATCGGGTCTTATGAGGATTTGGGCATGGAGGTGATCGGGACGGGCTACGAGTTTGCTCACAGTGAAGATTATGAGCGAACCATTCCTGATTTAAAAGATGGCACCTTAATTTATGATGATGTCTCAGCTTATGAAATGGAGGAGTTTGCAACAAAACTCAAACCGGATTTAGTCGGCTCGGGGATCAAAGAAAAATATGTATTCGAAAAAATGGGTCTTCCCTTCCGGCAAATGCATTCCTGGGATTATTCCGGTCCTTATCAAGGTTATGAAGGATTCCCAATTTTTGCCCAGGATATGGATATGGCCATTAACAGCCCTACCTGGAAATTAATCGACCCGCCTTGGAAGAAATAAATTGGAAGAAAGGATGTCGCATATGACGGCTAGTACGAAGGCAACAAAGAGTTGGCTCAATTCGTTAGAATATCGAGAAAAGAATTTCGCCCGTGAAAAATTGGTCATTAATCCGGCCAAAGCCTGCCAACCCCTAGGCGCCTTGCTTTGTGCCTTAGGGATCGAAGGATGCCTGCCGTTTACGCATGGTTCTCAAGGCTGCACCGCCTATTTTCGCAGCACATTAACCCGTCATTACAGAGAACCCATAGCAGCCGTCTCAGATTCTTTGACCGAAGATTCCGCTGTCTTTGGCGGGCAAACAAACATTTATGAAGGGTTGAAGAATGCGTATACGATATACAACCCCAAAGTGATCGCTGTATTTACAAGCTGCATGGCCGAAGTTATTGGGGACGATATTAGGGCTTATTTAGGTAATGCCAAGAAACAAGAAGCAATTCCCCTGGATTTTCCGGTTGCCCTGGCCAATACTCCGAGCTTTAAGGGTTCTCATATTACGGGGTATGACTCTATGCTCAAAGGCCTTATAGAATGCTTGGCAACACCTCGGCAGGAGGATAGAAGCAACGACAGACTTTATGTTGTCCCAGGCTTTGACACGTATCCGGGGAATCTTCGAGAATATAAACGACTTCTCAAAGTTATGGATACGCCTTATACCCTGTTGCCCGACTATAGTGATGTTGTGGATGCTCCTAATTTGGGCGCCTATAAATTGTACCCTGGGGGAACACCCCTTACAGAAATGAATGAGGCGTTAAATGCTGCGCGTTTCTTATTCCTCCAGACGTATTCAATTCCGACAACCAGCAAATATCTGGCGAGTAAGGCCGTTCCAGTTGAAACGCTTTCCATGCCCATCGGGATCGCGGGCACGGATAAATTCATCGAGTCTGTAGCCAAATTCACTGGGAAGGATGTGCCGGAAGAAATAACTTTTGAACGGGGACTTGCCGTCGATGCCATGACAGACGCTCACCAATATATTCATGGCAAGAAATTTGCCCTCTATGGTGACCCGGATCTTCTCATCGGACTTGTCAAGTTTTTATTCGAAATGGGAGGACTTCCGGTCCACATAGTTTGCACTAATTCCACTCCTCTCTTCAAAAAGGCCATGGAAAGTTTACTAGCGTCAAGTCCTTACGGTCAGGAAGGAACACTCTATGCAGGCAAGGATCTCTGGCATCTCCGTTCCTTACTGGTTACAGAATCGGTCGACATGCTAATCGGCGATTCCCATGGCAAGTGGGCTGCCCGGGACGCTAATATCCCGCTGGTCAGAATTGGTTTTCCCATCACTGATCGGGTGAATCTTCATCGCTCTCCGATCATTGGGTATAACGGCGTAATTAACTTAATTACCATGATAGTCAATACGTTTCTGGAGGAAGTCGACAGGAACTCCCCAGAGGCTTACTTTGAAATGATGCGTTAGTGGAATACGGAACACCCATCTATGGAAGCGGGTGACTCGGTAGAGATGAACGGAGGGGTGCTTCATGTTTACTAATCTGACAAAATTGGATCTCAAAGATAAACCGTCGCCGGCGGAGGCCGGTTCGCCTAAATTATGCATGAAGGCGCTCCCCGGCGAAGGCGCAGAGCGGAGTTGCGCATATGATGGGGCACGAGTTGTGCTCATGCCCATCACGGATGTTGCGCATCTTGTTCATGGACCGATTGCTTGTGCTGGAAATTCATGGGATAACCGAGGGGCTCGCTCCTCCGGTTCCCAGCTTTTTCGGCGAGGGCTGACCACGGACATTATGGAAAATGACGTAATTTACGGCGGTGAGAAAAAGCTGAAAGAAGCAATCCTGGAAATTGCTCTAAGACATGATCCCAAAGCGATCTTTGTCTACGCAACCTGTGTCTCGTCGCTCATTGGAGATGACGTCGCCAAGATTTGCCTGGAAGCGGAAAGAGAATTGACCATTCCTGTCATTGCCGTCAATTGTCCAGGCTTTTTGGGAGATAAAAATATCGGAAATCGCATTGCGGGGGAGGTGTTATTTGAAAGGGTCGTCGGCACAGGGGATGGACCAGATGAAAAGATTCCCTGTTCCATTAACCTAATCGGAGAATATAACATCGCCGGAGATCTTTGGGGAATTTCACCGGACTTAAAAAGCTTAGGGATCACTCTCCAAACGGCTATCACTGGAGATGCCAAGTTTGATGATTTACGTTCGGCCCACCGAGCAAGATTGAATGTGCTCATCTGTTCCAAAAGTTTGACCAACTTAGTCCAAAAAATGAATGTTCGCTATGGTATACCTTTTATTGAAGGGTCTTTCTACGGGATTCATGACACCTCTGAAACGCTGATAAAGATCGCCAAGGCACTGGGTGATCCTGATCTGCTGGCAAGAACGTTGGTTTATGTTCAAAAGAAGGAGGACGAAACTCGAAAGGCCATTGCCGGATACAGAAAGATACTCGAGAATAAACAAGCCATCTTGTTTACGGGCGGGGTTAAAACCTGGTCGATGGTGTCGACCTTGGCCGAATTAGGGATCAATATCCTAGCTGGAGGAACCCAAAACTCCACCCCGGAGGATTTCCAGCGCATGAAAGCGTTGATGGATCCCTCCGCCCAGATTATTGAAGATACCAGTTCGGCAGGTTTTTTAAAGATTATTGCTGAGAAAAAACCGGACCTGATCGTTGCCGGTGGAAAGACAAAATATTTAGCGCATAAAACTCGAACCCCTTTTCTGGATATTAATCATGGACGAAAAATTCCTTATGCTGGCTATCAGGGGATGATTAAATTTGCCGAGACCTTAACGCGTACGGTGCAGAGTCCTGTTTGGGGGCATTTAAGACGGGAATTTCCCCCGAAAGAGGGTGAACAAGATGACTGATACGGCTAATACGACCAATACGAGACATTATCAGGGGAATCCCCAGAAAAATAGTCCTGCTCTGGGGGCGACGCTAGCTTATCTCGGTGTTAATGGTCTTTTGGCCTTGCTTCATGGTTCTCAGGGATGTTCCTCGTTCATTCGGCTGCAGCTTTCCAGGCACTATAAGGAACCGATTCCCCTAAATTCAACGGCTCTTTTAGAAGACTCAGCTATTTTTGGTGGCTGGGAACATCTTAAAAAAGGAATTGAAGTGGCAGCCGATAAATATAAGCCGCAAATTATTGGGGTGATGAGTTCCGGCCTAACCGAAACTTATGGGGATGATATGGTCAGCGCTCTGGCCGGCCTTCGCTTAGAGAGACCGGATTTGCATGATCTGCCGGTTGTACTGACCAGCACGCCGGATTATATCGGTTCGATGCAAGAAGGCTATCAGCGTACGGTCGAGGCACTCCTTAACACGTTAGCAGTGTATCCAACCAAGTCGCTGGAACAGTCCGTTACTAAGTCAAGGACTAACTCTAACACTATTGAAGATTCTGCGCTGTCTATAGCCTTATTGCCTGGTTGTCATTTAACCCCGGGCGATGTCGACGAACTAAAAGAGATCATTCTGAATTTTGGATTTAAGCCGATTACGATCCCCGATCTTTCAATTTCATTGGATGGGCATGCTGAACTGGAAGCTGCCCCGGTGGTTCAGGGAGGAACCTTACTCGAAGATTTTCAGCGTTTGTCAAAATGCAGCGCCTGCTTCTCTTTGGGACTGAGTATGGAGAAAGCAGGAGAAATACTTAAGGATAAGTTCAAAATCCCGCATTATAACTTTCCTTCCCTAACCGGTCTCACGGCAACTGATACGTTCATGCAAACTCTAGCCAAGATAGCAGGTAAATCGATACCGGAGAAGCTCCTCCGGCAAAGAAACCGATTGCTGGATACACTTGCCGATTATCATGATCAACTTGGCGGTCTAAAGCTAGCCATCGCCTTGGAGATGGATCTGTTGTATAGTCTAGCTTCATGTTTGGTTGAGGTAGGTGCTGAGATCTCTGTGGCTTTGGCATCATCCCAAGCAGGCATCCACAAATTATCCCTGTCGAACCCGATTGAAGTGGGAGATTTGGAAACCCTTGAGGAACGAGCGAGTCAGAGTACTTTAATTATCGCCAATTCGAATGGTCGTCAAGCCGCAGGATTGCTGAAACTTCCCCATTTAAGAGCGGGTTTGCCTGTCTTTGACCAGGCCGGTTACCCTCAAAAACGCTGGATTGGCTATGAAGGCACTCAACAATTTCTCTTTGACACCTTGAATTCAATTAGTTAGAAAGAAAATCTATTGCGAGGCACGAAGTTCGAGGTAAGAGGTTCGAGTGTACGGGTAATTCCGGGCCTTGAAAGGCTCGTAAGAGGAAATTAGATTCACTTATTGGAGTTTATCCTTGGAAGCGAATAAACGAAAGGGACGATAGTTTTAGATAACAAAATACTCAGAGTGAATGAGATATCAAGAGAAGGTCTAGGTCTTAGAACAGAGGGAGGGAACAGGTATGCTTATTGCCTTTGCCAGTAGCGATGGAAAAACAATTGACTCGCATTTTGCTTCCGCACCTTCGTTTGAAATGTATAAATTTACAGGGGGACCTCAAGGGATTATCCACACATCTTTATCTTCTGGAGACATGATGGAATCTGATGATAAAGTCGACGTGCGAATCAAAATGCTCCGTGAATGTGCGGTCATCTATTGCATACAGATTGGTGGTCCTGCGGCAGCACGGTTAGTTCAAAGTGGTATTCATCCTTTGAAGGTGTCCGAAGGGACGTTGATTGTCGACGAACTAAACCGACTAAACAAGTTGCTTCTTTCCCAAAAACTACCCCCTTGGTTAAAAAAGAAACTGGGTAATAAGTAAGTTCGCAAACTGTTATTGAGGAGAGAAAGGCTAAGAATGAGGGAAATAACCAGAGAGAAAAAAGCAAGATATTCTTATTTGCAGAAGAGGGAGGATTAACGTGAGTGAAGTAGTAATTTACAAAACCTTTGGCGGATTGCCCTGGACTCCTAAGTTTGTGGAAGCGATTGATAGCGACCTGTGCCTGGGGTGTGGGCGATGTGTGAAATTGTGTGTTCAAAAATGCTTAGGTCTGGAAAGTTTCGAGGATGACGAGGGAACAGAACGGCATTTAGCAACGATAGTCCATAAAGACCAATGCATCGGTTGTCAGTCTTGCGGCAAGATCTGCGTGCGCCACTGTTATACATTTAGGGAAAAATCAGCTTGATTTTGACGAGACACAAATTCGAGGTACGAGGTTTGAATTGATAAAGAATTAAATAAACGATCGGAGGGATTAGGATGCATAAAGAATGTATGCGTAAAAATATGAGTAGCTCACACTTAAATCTTGGCCATCCCTGTTTCTCAACAAAAGGGCATGGAAAAACCGGACGAATACACTTGGCCGTAGCTCCCGAGTGTAATATATCCTGCAATTATTGTGTGCGTAAATTTGATTGTGCGAATGAATCCCGTCCGGGTGTAACCAGTCGGGTACAAAGCCCGGAAGAAGCGCTGCAAACAGTCAAGAAGGCCAAAGCATCCGACATTGGTTCAAAACTTACCGTGGTTGGAATTGCAGGACCAGGAGAACCTTTAGCTAACCCTGCAACGTTTGAAACCTTGCGAGGGGTAAAAAGGGATTTTCCAGAGATGATCCTCTGTTTAAGCAGCAATGGCCTTCTTTTACCAGAAAAGATTGAGGAATTGGTTGAGATTGGAGTGTCACATGTTACGGTGACGATTAATACCTTAGACGAGAAAATTGGTGCCAAAATTTACAGTTACATTCGCTGGAAAGGCAAAGTTCTGCTTGGTCCTGATGCTGCAAGGGTACTGATTGATAATCAACTAGCCGGACTTGCGTTGGCTTCAAAAGCTGGAATGATTGTAAAAGTGAACACCGTGCTTATTCCGGGCGTCAACGTCCAGCTTTTATACAGCTTGGGTGTGGAAATCAAGAAAAGAGGGGCGCACCTTCACAACATAATGCCCTTGATTCCGCAAGGAAGACTCGCGCACATCATAGCTCCGACGAAAGAACATTTATCAAGCAGCCGTGGCAGTCTCGGCTCACTTCTACCCCAAATGACTCACTGTCAACTGTGCCGTGCCGATGCGATGGGGGTGCTCTGATGATGGATAAAGGACTATTAGAGAAAGAGCCAAGGGTTTTGTTATGCGATACAACCTTAAGAGATGGGGAGCAAGCTCCCGGTGTAGCATTCGGTCTCCATCAAAAGGAAATGATAGCTAGGGCTTTGGCTGACGCTGGGGTTGATGAACTGGAAGTAGGAGTGCCTGCCATGAGTTGGGCAGAGACTAGAACCATTTCCCAATTAGTGGCGCTCCAGTTACCCATTCGTCTGATCACTTGGAATCGTGCTGTTTTGTCAGATCTTCAGGCGAGCTACAAAACGGGGGTCGAGGGAGTCGCCATTTCCATTCCTACTTCAGACCAACAAATCAAGCACAAGCTGAAAAAAGACCGGGCCTGGGTTCTTGATCAAATGGGACAATGTATCCTTAATGCCAAAAAAGAAGTTGGCTATATTGTTCTTGGTCTGGAGGATGCCAGTCGGGCGGAGTTTGCGTTTCTCGTGGAGATATTATCGGAGGCTGAGAAGTTCGGGGTGGACCGGGTACGTTTTGCTGATACTACTGGAATTCTTGAGCCTTTGAAAGTGTTTTTCACTCTGCAAAAGTTTGTGGGTGTTTCTAATATCCCTTTGGAATTTCATGCCCATAACGATTTAGGCATGGCAACGGCTAATTCTCTGGCAGCGGTTCAAGCGGGTTTCAAAGCAATTAGTGTCACAGTCGGAGGAATCGGCGAAAGGGCGGGTAATGCCGCACTTGAAGAAGTAGCTGTTGCGCTGAAGTATAGCCTTAATCATTCTGTGAGACTGGACTTAAAAAGGTTAAATTCTCTTTGTTTAATGGTAAGTTTGGCAACGGAGCGCAAAATCCCTCGGGCCAAACCGATTATTGGAGAAGACGTTTATACCCATACTTCTTCTATCCACATCGACGGCATCCAGAAAGACGTTGCGAACTACCAAACCTATCCGCCTGAAAGTGTGGGGAGGCAGCACGCAACTTCCTTTGGTAAATACTCCGGTCGTAAGAGCAACTTGCGATTGTTAAAAGCTAAGGGGATTGCATATGTGCCTTGAAAGAAGGGTTTTGGTATTTATCAATAATTAACTAGCATGTTACATTCAATGTCGGCGAGTGTATTTATAAAAAGTTTAAGAAATAAGCCAGGGGGAAGGGCTGTGGTTAATCAAATATTGAACTTCACTTTTAGAACGGCAAAAGACTCTGACATAATCGGTATGATTAGACTACTAAAGGTTTTGTTTTCCATCGAAACCGATTTTGTATTCGATGAGGTAACCCAACAAAGAGGTTTAGAAATGATGCTAGGTGATTGCACAAATCGGCGCATAATGGTAGCTGAGTTAAATCAACAGATCGTTGGAATGTGCTCGGCACAGGTTTTGGTTTCAACTGCCGAGGGAGGGATAGTTGCCATAATCGAAGATTTAATAGTTGAGGACGCCTGGAGAGGGGAAGGCATAGGAAAGGAACTGCTATTAGCCATGGAAAGTTGGGCGATTGCACGAGGGGTAAGACGCTTACAGTTATTAGCGGATCGTAACAACCTACGGGCGATGGAATTCTACAAAAAGATGGATTGGAAGTATACCCAGCTGATATGTTTACAGAAAAGGAATTGCGATATTTATACACTCAAAGAGTAGCGCACTCTAAGGACGCTGATCAATGTGCTCAATCGACAGGTTGGAAGGAGAGGAAATCGTTGATAGAACTTCGGATTTCTAAAGCCCTGGAACTCTTCTCCCTCCAAGTTGATATTCAACTGGCTGAGGGAACCTCCTTAGCTTTAGTTGGTCCTTCTGGATGTGGAAAAAGCATGACTTTACGCATGCTTGCTGGCCTAGAAGAACCAGACAAGGGGTATATTAAAGTTGGGGATACTATCTTCTTTGATTCCAGCGAGCATACCTTTGTCCCAGCTTACAAACGCCATATCGGGTTCCTTTTTCAAGATTATGCTCTTTTCCCCCATCTCACTGTAGAGCAAAACATCGCTTTTGGTCTAAATCAGCATCCTGGATTGGAAAAGAGGGAAAAAGTATCTTCGATCATGGAACGTCTGAGACTTACTGACCTGAATAAGCACTATCCTCAGTATATCTCCGGTGGGCAGCAACAGCGTGTGGCTTTGGCCAGGACACTCGTCACAGACCCGGAGTTGCTTCTCTTAGATGAACCCTTTTCCGCTTTAGATTGCCAAGTGAAAAAGAAGATGGAAAAAGAAAGTCGGACTATCGTCTTCTTCAACAGGGAAAGCATTGTCAGGTTATTCTCCCCATCTCGGCTATGGCACTTTGGCCTCAAGACAAACGATAAGTTGCCTTTAAATGAAATTACATTTGTTAGCATGCTGCAATCTGATCTAAAAACCTTAAGTTACTCGGTCGGTCCAGTGGACGGAATATATGGAAGTCAAACTAAGGCGGCTTGTTGCGAAACACT
>NZ_JCAIJG010000178.1:0-33381 GCF_059735615.1 Desulfosporosinus sp. Tol-M2 | reverse complement strand
GGTCTGCCGAGTTTTGATATTGTCGGTCTGCCTAACGCAGCTGTTAGAGAGGCGCGGGATCGAGTTCGCTCAGCTATTCGAAACTCAGGCTATCAGTTCCCTTTGCAGCGGGTAACTGTTAATTTGGCGCCTGCGGATTTGCGTAAAGAAGGGTCAGGTCTTGATCTGCCGATTGCCATAGGGATTTTAGCGGCCACTGAACAGTGCTTTTGTTCTACCCTTGATCAGTATGTTTTCTCCGGCGAATTATCGTTAGAGGGGACGCTTCGTCCTGTTCCAGGTGTATTGACTATGGCTATCACTCTGAAACGGGAGAATAATAAGCTGGAATTAGCAGGGGAGAATACTGTCGAAGGGATATGCCTGGTAGTTTCTCCTGAAAATTTGGCTGAAGCGCGTCTTGTGACTGGGCTAGAAACACATAGCACTGCCACCTTAGGGCAAATCCTGCAGGCCCTTGAAAAAAAGCATAACTTCGACGATACGATTTCCACCCTGCTGCCGCAAGCTGAAGCAGGTAATAGAAGCCAGGTGGATTGGGCGGATATACATGGACAACAACATGTTAAACGAGCTTTGGAGATTGCTGCCGCAGGGGGACACAATGTCATTTTGGTTGGGCCACCAGGATCGGGCAAGACGCTCCTGGCTAAGGCCTACTCAGGGATCCTTCCTCAATTAAGCGAGCAGGAAAGCATTGAAGTCACTCAGCTTTACAGTGTTAGTGGGCTGCTGAATTGTAATGGTTCTTTGGTTCAACATCGTCCTTTTCGAAGTCCTCACCATACCGTCACCAAGGCAGGAATGATTGGGGGAGGGCGCGATTTGCGTCCTGGTGAGTTAAGCTTTGCGAATTATGGTGTGCTCTTTTTGGATGAGTTGCCAGAGTTTGCTCGTGAAGTCCTGGAATGTCTCCGTCAACCTTTGGAAGATCGGGAATTGACGATCACTCGACAATCAGGGAGCATTACCTATCCTGCTCATGTCAGTGTTATCGCAAGTATGAACCCTTGTCCGTGTGGATATTATGGTGATCAAGGTCATGTATGCTCATGTACCCCAATGCAAATTCAAAATTATCGGGGAAGGATTTCCGGTCCGCTTTTGGATCGCTTTGACATGCATATTGAGGTGCCAAGGCTGAATTACTCGGAGTTAAAGGATATCACTGATGTCGAGTCTTCAAGTGTGGTTCGGGAGCGAGTGATGGCCGTCCGCAGCAGACAATGGGCCCGTCTTGGACCGGCAAAAACCAATGCGGAAATGACGGCTAAGGAAACTAAAGAATTTGGCAAGTTGACTCCGAGTGGGGAGTCCCTCTTACAAAGGATTTTTGATAGCCAACATCTTAGCGCACGCTCTCATGATCGAATTTTAAGGGTTGCGCGCACGATTGCGGATCTGGGAGATTCCTCAGATATTCTTCCGGAACATTTAGCGGAGGCAATACAGTTTCGCACCTTGGATAAACAACAATATTGATGGAGGGAAATGTTTTGTGAAGAAATTGTTAGGAGCCTTGTGTATTTTTATTTTACTTGCAGGGTGCTCTTTAGAACAGTCCACGCCTAAAGAAGTAATAGATGATAAAAAATCAATTGCAGATACAATAGTGGAGTTTTATGGAAATACCAGTGAACCGATAATAATATATGAGCAAATCTCTTTTGAAGGCGGCACACTTGTACTTGCCGATATGCTGATGGAAGGGGAACATTATCCCGAGCTGCACTTCGTTGATGACAACAATAAAGTTACATACCTCACACGGGGAAGCTACTGTTGGACTCTCAATTATACACAGTTTAAAGGGCGTTACATATATTTCGGACTGGCAGGATCTGAAACACGCCAATACAATGCTAATCCGGTCCCTGTCGAAAAAGTAGAGGCTATCTTTTCGGATAAAACAGTTAGTGTATTACCTAGTAAAAAAATAGTCAAATACATTAATCCGAAGGACAGTCGACTATTTGATAACTCTCAAGGGTATATAATGCCTGTCGAAGGCAGGGATATACCCAGGGATCTTATTTTCATATTTAACAGTGGGGAAAAGAAGTCTATTTTAAAAATGCATATTGAGCGTAGTATAGATTATATGCCTGATTATCTTAAGTCGAAGAAGGCAGAGGTCTATAATTCCTTTGCTTTCACGTTTACACCTATGCTGACTCCAATCGAATGGTATAAGGGGTATGAGGCAGGCGAGGTTTGCCTTGAGGGCAAAACCGATAAGAACAACAATCGCAATGTGCTACATTTACAGCCGGCAGGGCATATGAGTCTTGTGGACTCATTTATCCTCCCTCAGGATATAAAACCATTGTATCTTTCTGATAATTATCGAAGAATTGCGAGCTTTTCAGACGATGAGACTGTTGTCGTGAAGTATCCGGAAAAAAGAGAGCTAATGGATTGTCGCATAGTGAGATTGACAAGAGAGAAAGTTGAAAAGGAAATCGGACTGGACACCCTTACGGTAATAAACACAGATGCAAATGGACAGATCATATTGCCAAAGGATAAGGGATATTACCTGTTCCTACTTCGAACAAATGAGGACAATAACATACAGACATATACCGGGATGTTGATTATTAAATAGGAAAGATGAAAGAATTGAACAAGCAAAAAATAAATTATGGAGTGAACTGGAAATTATAATTTTTCTTGGTGTAGCTCTATCATTTTAGCAGAACGTTGTCATTTAGGACAATTTCGGGAACCCGCAGAACGTTCTACCACATGTCGTGCAAAGGACGCATCGTCCTGGCGCGGACGAAAAAAATTGGAGTATTTCATCAAAGTAGAGTTATATCCGAATGCAGTGTATGTAATTATTGGATGTGGCAGATATTGGTTATTGCGGATGTGGTCAGGACGTATATTGCGCGTGCTTCAATGAAAGTGAGGACGGTATGCTTAAAAAGGTTTTTAATTAAAGAAGTCACTTTATTGGATATGGTTCACGCGCTATTGCGGAAAACAAACAGCTGCTCCTGCAAAATCAGATCGCCGTACAAGTAGAAAACTGTGATTATGTCGTTTATACCGACGAAAAATGGATTGGATTTATTCTCAATCAGCTTATTGTCAATACAGTTAAATACAGTGGCAAAAATCCTTCCCTAATCTTTGAAGCTCATGCGGAGCAAGGCAAGATTATTCTTTCTATCTGTGATAATGGGACAGGTATTTCCGAAGGCGACCTGCCCCGCATTTTTGATAAGGGTTTTACAGGTGAGAACGGAAGAACAACAAGCAAAAGCTAATTCTTCAGATCAGCCATGCAGGAACATACCAGTTTTTCTTATCGATGGGCAAGAGATCGCTTGTCATGCAGACAACAGCACCTGTGCCGATCTCCATCTTATGCTGATTCAAGCTTCCAAAGCGCTCCGGTTCGGTTACCGGGTTAAGCACTTTAAAATGTTTGATTGCCTCCGTGCCGGGGGATGCAGATTTTTTTACCTCGATGGGATATAAGGTACCGTTCTGCATTAGCAGCAGGTCAATCTCCTTTTTATCCTTGTCCCGGTAATAGAAGATAGGTGGTTCCTTCGCGTCGTTCAAATAGCTCTTATAAATCTCGGAAAATACCCAGCTTTCGAAAAATGCGCCGGCCATTGCACCTCTTTCGAGTATTTCGGCATTCCCCCACTTGAGTAGATAAGCACACAGTCCCGTATCCAAAAAATGCAAAAGCGGTGTTTTTACCATTCGCTTGAGCACATTATTTTGGTAAGGTTGCACAATCGCCACAATGTGGGATGATACCAAAATCGACAGCCACTTTTTAGCAGTGGGTGCGCTGACGCCGGTATCCTTCGCCAGTTCGTCATATATGATTGGCTTTGCGGTGCGGGCGGCAACGGCAACCATAAAATTGTAAAAAGACATTTCATCTGCCACCTGGGTCAGATCCTTGATGTCACGCTGCAGATATGAGTTGAAGTAAGAAGAGTAAAAGGTTTCCAGATTGATCTCATTGTCTGCGTATAGTGCCGGTAACCCGCCTCGGAAAATATGTTCGTATATTTCGGACAAATTCATTTTTTTAATGGCTCTTATACGGCTCATTAGCCGCTCCGGGGAAGTTGTAAAGGGTTCGGAGGGTACGCCATTAATTTCACTGCTCGATAAGCCCTGAAGATTTACAATACCAACACGCCCCGCCAAGGACTCACTGACGTTTTTCATCATGTGGAACATCTGTGAGCCGGTCAGCCAAAAATCGCCCTTTCTTCCGGAGCGATCCACGCTCATCTTGATATAAGGGAGGATTTCCGGCGCATATTGAATTTCGTCAATAATGACCGGTGGCGTATAGCGCTGCATGAACAGTGCCGGATCGCTCTTAACAAGAAAACGCATATCGGGATCGTCCAATGTAATATAGGTTCTCTCCGGCTCGGTAAGATGCTGGAGGAGGGTCGTTTTACCCACCTGTCTCGGCCCAGTCATCAGTAGAACAGGAAAAGATTTTGATATTTTTATAATGGAGTCTTCAATAGCCCGTTTGATATACATAGGCTGCACCTCACTATCATTATACATGGTTCATACAGAAGGGTAATTGTCATTTCTAAAGCATTATTTTATTATAGACGGATAAATGTGTATCGTCAATAGAAACCATAGCCATGTGTAACGCCATAACTTAGCACAATTTTGCACATCAGCAACAAAAAATCAGCTTGTTATTTTAGTCTTATAAGGGTATAATATTGATATAAATTTGACTATCGGGAGTGAAAAAATTGGGTACAATAATTAAGTCATCAAGTGAGCTTCGGAAAAATTACAACAGTATCGCTGATATTTGTCGTAAAATGAAAGTACCTGTATTTTTAACCAGAAATGGCGTCGGCGATACAGTTATCATGGATATGGAAACATTCAACCGGCGTGAGGATGATTTGGCGACAGCCGAGCGTTTGCTTACGGTGGAACGTTCCCGTTTGCTTGGAACTCAAGGATATACGGTTGATGAGTTCGAAAAAAACATGAGAGAAGCAATCGCCAGGGGAGCGGAGAATGGAGTGTAATGAAAAGGTATATCAGGTAATTATCGCATCCGAGGCAAATAGCAGAATGTATGACCATTTTGAATTTTTAGCGGGTGTCAGCGTTAATGCAGCAAATAGGCTTTTGGATGGATTGCTTAAAGATATTCGGAATCTCCGAACCGATCCGTTCCGTTATCCTGTGTATAACCGTCCATATCTTCCAGTCGGCAAATACCATTATATACTATCAAACAAAAGGTATCGGATCGTTTATCAGATTATTGGCAATCAAGTGTTTGTGGATGATATCCAGGATTGTCGGCAAGATGATGACAAGTGCATCTTGAATAAATAATTCTAAATCATATTAAGAGGCGCTATCCCTTGAGGGGCAACGCCTCTCTTTTACTTTTCCGTATCGGCTTGGGGTATGAATTTCGGCTATTTCCAGGGTATGAGCCTCGCCGATGGTAAAATAAACGATATTATTTATATCGAGACTGTAAAATAAATCATAAATACGATTGGGAAGGAAAGCCTATGGTCATGAAAACAGTGCTGGCAGTGCATTCTATGCCTGGCCAAAGTATGCAAAGACCGCTCGAAACTATTAGTTTTGAGCGGTCTTGAGGCTAACCTGAAATAATATAGTTTACCTCAAATCATTGTTCTTTTTTCCCGGAAGATTGCGTTCCGCCAATTCAATAGCCATTTTCACCATGTTGCCACAGTCTCTTGAAGAAACTCCTCCAAATCCTTCTTGTTGAAGGGTCCCTGCAAAACCTAACTCTTGAGCAATTTGTTCCTTTAACTGGTTAGACATGATACTACTACGTCGTCTTGACATGAGGATTCCTCCTTTCATTGAGATAGCATTGTTGATGAAAGTGATATTAGTATAACTTTTTGGCAAAGACAGTATGTAATAAAAATTCAAATATTCTTGGTAATTACGGAATGAATAGCCACTTTTAATGAATTATGTATTACTGGAGAAAACAATTGACATCATAGCGCAGACATTTTGTGGCGTTGAGCAAAAGGAGTACATTGGCTTTTTAGGGAAATAGGTTATAATATGAAAAAACAGCGATGGGGTGAATATTTTTGTCATTATTGTTTGGAACCGCAGGAGTCCCGCTTACCGCAACGGATCGCTCCAGTGAAGGTGGAGTGCGATATATTCGGGCGTTGAATCTTGGTGCCTTAGAAATAGAATTTGTTAACGGGGTGCGTATGGGTGAAGAGAAGGCGAGAAAAGTTGGTGCCGTCGCGATAGAGGAAAATGTTGCTTTGACTTGCCATGCCCCTTATTATATTAATCTCAACTCTCGTGAGCCCGAGAAAATTAAGGCGAGCCGGGATCGTATAATTCATACCGCACGTATCTCGCAAATCCTTGGCGTGCGGAGCGTTATTTTTCATCCGGCTTTCAATCATGATGATTCGCCGGAAGTGGTTCTTGCGCGGGTAGTTCGCGAACTTAACCTGGTGCGGGAAACTCTTGATGCGGAGGGAAATGACGTGATCCTTCGTCCGGAAACAACGGGAAAAGGGACTCAGTTTGGTGATCTGGCGGAAACTATTCGAATTGCCAAAGAGGTTTCTGGGGTATTGCCATGTATTGACTTTAGTCATCTTCATGCACGGACCAATGGAAGGTACAACTCTTATGACGAGTTTTGTGAGATACTTAATGAACTTGCCGAGGGGTTGAGAGATCGCTGGGTAAAAAATGTCCATTTCCATATTTCGGGCATTGAATATGGATTAAAGGGCGAGAAGCGACACCTTGTCTTAAAGGAATCCGACTTGTGTTATAAAGAATTACTCAAAGCCTGTCTGACATTTGGCGTGGAAGGGTTGGTCATCTGCGAAAGCCCGAACCTGGAAGAAGATGCTTTGCTCTTACAACAGACTTATCTGGCCTTACGTAAGCAGGGCTGACCTCAAAAGAACACTTTCGCCCGTAGGATGCCTGTCCCCACCGAAGACGAGCGGGGTACTCCTAAGCATCCCATTATTTCATATAGAAAGTGGATATTCGACAATGTTTTACGCAGGAGAAGTGTCCTTTTGTCCAGAAAAGGAGGGTAAAGGAGGGGCGCACTTTGGTGATGGAACAGGAAAAGCTGGTTCGAGCTGCATTACGCACGATTAAGGGCGTTGGAAGCCAACATTTACGTCAGCTTATTGCTTACTTTGGAAGTGCAGTGAAAGCATGGGAGGCTCCTCAGAGTAAATATTTTCAGGTCCCAAACCAGGGAAAATGGATTGGGGAAATTTTAAAGGGGAGAAATAACATTGATCCTCGGGAGATTGGAGAGTCCTTGAGCAAGCAGGGAATTCGGATAATTACACCAGATGAACCTGGTTATCCCGTCTTACTGGCTGAGCTGGCGGATGCGCCTCCACTTCTCTATTATCGTGGGCATCTCCGAGGAGATGCGGAGGTGTTAGCTATAGTAGGTTCACGTCAAGCGACAGCTTATGGAAAAGCCGCGGCACGGATGTTGGCCGGCAACGCTGCAGCCAAAGGAATTGTCATTGCCAGCGGTCTGGCTCGAGGGATTGATACTGCTGCCCATCAAGGGGCGCTCGATAGTGGGGGAATAACCTGGGCTATTCTCGGATGCGGTCTTGACCGGATATATCCTCTGGAAAACCAACGCCTTGCCATGGACATTTTAGCTAAAGGCGCATTATTGAGTGAATTTGCACCGGGTACTCCGCCCAATGCCGTCAATTTCCCAGCGCGAAATCGCTTAATCAGCGGGTGTTCCCGAGGGGTTCTGGTCGTAGAGGCAGCGAAAAAAAGCGGCGCTCTGATCACAGTAGATTTCGCCTTGGAACAAGGGCGGGAAGTATTTGCTGTACCTGGTCCTATTTTTAGCAAGGTGAGCCGGGGGACTCATCATTTACTGCGTCAGGGAGCAAAAATTGTGGAAGGGATTGAAGATATTTGGAATGAGGTACCTGCCTGGTCGAAACAGGGGGATAATGCTTTGCTTAACACCGAACTCTTGCATGAGGAAAAGGAGCTTCCAGGCGAAATGGATCTTGGGTCAATTCTTCAGTTGTTAAGTGACGTTCCTTTGCATATTGATCAGATTACGATTCACTCGACACTTCCCGCGTGCAGTATTTCGCTGGCCTTATTGGAACTGCAATTAGGCGGAAAAATCATACAATTACCGGGGCAACATTATGTATTAGCTCGGGAGTGCTAGACATACTATGAAAAAGGCGTTAAGATAAGGCTTAGTTTGACCAACGTTAACCTAAAACAGAACTCTGAACATGAATCCCTAAGAAGATTTTTCTGTTACAGTGAACTCGTTCAACTAAAAGTTGAACATCGAGACTTCGGTGACGAAAGCCTCCAGTGGAGACTTTCGCCGAAGCCGCACGACCCAAAAGGAACTCTTAGCGGCGAAGTCGGAGCCTACCCCCACCGAAGCAGAGTACGGGGGACCACCCCCACTTGGAGAAGTGGGGGTCTCACGATTGGATGAATTGGTGTTCTCAGGCTTCCAGTTACCTGTAGTTGTTCAAATAATCATTATTTGTCCATAAACCTTGTTTTCAGTCAGAAAACAATTCGAGTTCGAACTTCGTGCCTCGGTGCAGCGAACCTCGATAATAGAGTTTCTTAAAGCTTATTTGAGGTGAAATTATGTCTAAAACGCTTGTTATTGTAGAGTCCCCAGCCAAGGCAAAGTCAATCAGCAAATTCCTGGGAAGCCGTTATTCGGTCAAAGCTTCAATGGGACATTTGCGGGACTTACCGAAGAGTCAATTAGGTGTAGATTTAGAACACGACTTCGAACCCAAATATATTGCGATTCGTGGGCGGGGAGATTTGATTAAGGCTTTACGTCTGGCAGCTAAAGGGGCGGATAAAGTGTTATTGGCTTCTGACCCTGACCGTGAGGGAGAAGCAATTGCCTGGCATCTTTCCCATTTATTAGGTCTTGATCTGAACAAAAAAAATCGAATTGAATTTCACGAAATCACCAAAACGGCTATCCAGACTGCACTTAAGCATCCGCGTCAGATTGATCTGAATCGGGTGGATGCCCAGCAAGCCCGCCGGGTATTGGATCGTTTGGTCGGTTATCAGTTAAGCCCTTTGCTCTGGCGGAAAATCAAGAAAGGTTTAAGTGCAGGTCGAGTGCAATCCGTAGCGGTACGGTTAATTGAGGACCGGGAAGAGCAAATAAGGGCTTTTGTTGCGGATGAGTATTGGAGTCTAACGGCAGACCTCCAATTTGCCGGGGGAAAGTTTCAGACAAAGCTTTTAAAAAAATCCGGGCAAAAGGTCGCAATCGCCTCTCGAGAAGAAATGGAAGCAGTCTTAAAGGATTTAAGGGGGAAAGAATTTCAAGTATCTGATGTTCGTAAGAAAGAGAAGAAAAACCTCCCGGCTCCTCCCTTTACAACGAGCAGTTTGCAGCAAGAAGCCCATCGCAAATTGGGTTTTTCGCCTAAGCGTACCATGATGTTAGCTCAGCAATTGTATGAGGGTCTTGACCTGGGTAAAGAAGGAGCCGTCGGTTTAATTACGTACATGCGGACAGATTCTGTGAAGATCGCCGAAACTGCCCAAGCGGAGGCGAAGGAATGGATTCTGACACACTATGGGAATGATTACTATCCCCCTGAACCCCGCCAGTTCACCAATAAAGCCCGGGCTCAGGAAGCGCATGAAGCGATCCGTCCGACGGTTGCTTTGCGGACTCCGGATTTACTGAAGGGGATTATATCACGGGATCAGCTGCGCTTATACCGCTTGGTATGGGAGCGCTTTATTGCCAGTCAGATGAGTGTGGCCATCATGGATACTTTAACGGTCGATGTGCTGGGGGGGGATTATTTATTTCGAGCGAATGCGTCAACAGTTCGTTTTCCTGGGTTTTTAGCTGTCTATGAAGAAGGCAAAGATGAAGATGAATTAACCGATGAAGAACAAAGCTCCTTGACGATTTCAGTCTCTACCGGAGATAAACTTAAACTTGTTAAACTCCAGGACAAACAACATTTTACGGAACCACCGCCGCGCTTTACAGAGGCCTCTCTCGTTCGCAAGATGGAGGAGGAGGGTATTGGGAGACCAAGTACATATGCACCAACTATTGAAACCATTCAAACCCGGGGGTATGTTGTTAAAGAGGAAAAACAACTCCTTCCTACAGAACTTGGAGAGATCGTAATCACTTTACTTAAAGAATATTTCCCGGATATTTTGAATTTGGAATTTACAGCTAATTTGGAGGAGAAGCTTGATCTAGTTGAAGAAGGAAGGGCTCCCTGGAAGTCGGTGGTTGAAGACTATTATAGGCCTTTCTCCGTGACTTTGGCTCAGGCTGAAGAGAAGATTGGAAAAGTCACAATAGTGGATCAAGTTTCCGAAGAACATTGCGATCTTTGTGGGCGAAATATGGTGATTAAGATGGGGCGCTACGGTAAATTTCTGGCTTGTCCAGGTTTTCCGGAGTGTCGGAATACCAAACCACTTTTTGAAGAAGTAGGCGTTAATTGTCCGAGATGCTCCAAACCTCTCGTTACGCGACGCTCAAAGAAAGGTCGGAAGTTTTATGGCTGTAGCGGCTATCCGGACTGTGATTTTGTGTCATGGGAAATGCCCGCCTCGGAACCTTGCCCGGAGTGTCACCAAATAATGGTAATCAAATCTTCGAAACGATATAAGAAACAGGTGTGCACGAATCAGGAATGCTGTTATACTATAACGATGGAAGAAGGCTGAATCCCGGCTATATTTCGAATAAATTTCGCTAAACAGAGCTATTGGTATAAGGAGAGAATAGATACATGCAGCAACCAATAACTGTTATCGGAGCAGGCCTCGCAGGTTCCGAGGCTGCCTGGCAACTTGCCGAACGCGGTGTGATGGTTGATTTATACGAAATGCGTCCAATTAGATTTACCCCAGCGCATCATACCGACCGATTTGCAGAACTAGTATGCAGCAACTCGCTGCGGGGGGCAGGTTTAGAAATTGCGGTAGGCTTATTAAAAGAAGAAATGCGCCGCTTAGGGTCCCTCATTTTGAGCGCTGCTGATCATAACGCGGTTCCCGCCGGCAGCGCTTTAGCAGTTGATCGGGAACTTTTCTCGAATGAGGTTACCAAAAGGTTGGAAGAACATCCCTATGTCTCTATTTATCGGGGAGAAGTACATAGAATTCCGCAGATTGGGATCACCATTGTTGCTAGCGGCCCATTGACATCGGATGATTTAGCGGAAGATATTTTGAAGTTAACCGGAGAAGAAGCACTTTCTTTTTACGACGCGGCGGCTCCGATCGTTACGCTGGAATCCATAGATCTTAGTAAGGCCTTTTGGGCTTCGCGTTATGATAAGGGAGAAGCAGACTATTTGAACTGTCCGATGACCAGGGAAGAGTACGAACTGTTTCATGAGGCCTTAGTTCAGGCGGAGACAGCGGAAGTCCAAGGATTTGAACGAGAAAAAGTTTTCGAAGGCTGTCTGCCTGTTGAAGTGATGGCCAAGCGTGGCCTTCAGACTCTGACGTTTGGTCCATTAAAGCCTGTTGGCTTGCAGGATCCAAGAACTGGGATTAAACCCTTTGCCGTTGTACAGCTTCGTAAGGAAAATCAGGCAGGCACACTCTTTAATTTGGTGGGTTTTCAAACACAGTTAAAATGGGGGGAACAAAAACGAGTTTTTTCGTTAATTCCCGGTTTGGAAAATGCCGAATTTATGCGATATGGTGTAATGCACCGCAATACTTTTCTCAATGCCCCAAAAGTCCTCAAAGTGGATTTCAGTTTAAAGAATAAACCGGAGCTTTTCTTTGCCGGCCAAATGACAGGGGTTGAAGGATATGTTGAATCTGCTGCCAGCGGACTTCTGGCAGGTCTTAATGCTTGGCGGCGCCTGAGCCGGATGTCACCGCTCGTCTTTCCCTCTGTAACGACGTTAGGCGGACTGGCACGACATTTGGAAGGGTCGCCCAGTGAAAATTTTCAACCGATGAATATGAATTTCGGATTGCTTCCGCCCTTATCAGAACGGATCCGAAATAAGCGTGAAAGAAACGCCAGGATTTCTGCACGGGCTTTGGAGTCCTTAAGAGAGTTTTGTGCGGGGGAGGATTTGGGGAGGTAAGCGACTGTTTGAAAATAGATGAGGCTTTAAGTTTATTTGCCGGTTATCAGCATTCTCAAAACAGATCGGTTCTCACAGTTGCCGCTTATCAAACCGATCTTGTTCAGTTTTTTAGGTTTGCCGCCTTTGAACTGGGTCAGGAATTCGAAACGCTCACGCCGGATCTGATCGATGTCTATATTGTGCGCGGTTTTCTGGGGGTCTTGGCGGAATACGGCTTGACGAGAAAAAGTATGGCTCGTAAGCTTGCCGCTCTACGGTCGTTTTTCAAATTCTTATGCCGTAAGGAAATACTCCAGATAAACCCGGTCCAGCGGGTAGCAAGTCCAAAACTAGGACGAAAACTTCCGAATTTTCTATATTTAGATCAGGTTGAGAGGCTGCTCCGGGCTCCGGAGTGTTCAGATCTACTGGGTGCTCGCGATCAAGTAATTATCGAGTTGCTCTATGGGTCCGGACTTAGGGTTAGTGAACTGGTTGGCTTAGATCGGGAGAATCTTGATTTAGAGATCGGGCTGATTCGAGTCCTTGGCAAGGGGAGTAAGGAACGGGTGGTCCCTATCACAAACCATGCGATCCAGGCCATCGAAAGGTATCTCGGGATGAGGAAGGATCCCTTTAATATTCTTTTACTCAATTACCAGGGGACGCGGTTATCAGCCAGGTCTGTCAGACGGATTTTGGACAAACTGGTCGCGGGGATTAGTCTGGAACAACATGTAAATCCACATATGCTCCGTCATTCTTTTGCGACGCATATGTTGGATGGCGGAGCGGATTTAAGAAGTGTGCAAGAGTTACTGGGCCATACCAAGCTTTCTTCAACCCAAATATATACACATCTAACCCGAGAACGACTTAAAAAAGTCTATGCTCAGGCGCATCCCCGAGCGAAAGAAACCCATAGGCCGCAAGTAGAGTGATTATTCATAAATAATGCAAATTGCCTACAATTTACTTGACACGCTAAAAATTCCTTGTAAACTTTATTGAAAGGGGTGTTAGTTTTGTTTCAGGCAACGACCATTATCGCAGTGAAAAAAGGGGAACAAGTAGCCATAGCGGGTGACGGCCAAGTAACCTTTGGGCAGGCAACCGTAATGAAACATAAAGCCCGGAAAGTGCGTCGTTTGTTTAAAGGAAAAGTGATTGCAGGGTTTGCGGGATCCGTCGCGGATGCGTTTACACTATTTGATAAGTTTGAAAAAAAACTCGAAGAGTATCATGGAAATCTTCAGCGTGCGGCTGTAGAGCTGGCGAAGGAATGGCGAACAGACAAAATGCTGCGGAACCTTGAAGCATTGCTTATCGTGGCGGATACCCAAAATCTCTTGATTGTATCCGGATCGGGTGAAGTGATTGAACCGGATGATGGAATCGCCGCCATTGGATCAGGTGGAAACTATGCTTTAGCCGCCGCTCGCGCTTTGGTGAAACATACCGATTTACCGACGAAGGAGATCGTACGAGAGGCGATGCTTATAGCTGCTTCAATTTGTGTTTATACTAATGAACAAATTAATGTGGAAGAGTTATAGGGGGTGAGACTATGGACAACTTGACACCTCGAGAAATTGTCCGTGAATTAGACAGGTTTATCGTAGGACAAGATGCGGCAAAACGAGCTGTTGCGGTTGCTTTGCGTAATCGCTACCGTCGTTCTTGTTTGTCAGAGCAATTGCAAGAAGAAATTATACCCAAAAATATTTTAATGATTGGTCCAACAGGCGTTGGCAAGACGGAGATTGCCCGGCGGTTATCAAAGCTTGTTCACGCCCCATTTATTAAGATTGAAGCCACGAAATTTACGGAAGTTGGGTATGTAGGCCGGGATGTGGAAGCCATTATTCGTGACTTGGTCGAGATAGCTTTACGGATGGTGAAGGTGGAGCGCGCTGATAAGGTGCAAGCCCAGGCAGCAATCAAGGCCGAGCAACGCTTAATCGAGCTGTTAGTTCCGGGAAAACGTTCCGAGAGTACATCTGGCAACCCCTTTCAGATGTTGTTTGGGCAAACTCCGGATTCAGAAAAGAAGATCGACCTGACTCCCGAAATGGAGAAAAAACGTAAGTTAGTAGCTGACCGCTTGCAGCGGGGGGACCTTGAAGAGCAGGTTATTGAAATTACGGTTGAAGAAACTACGCCGCTTTCCGATATGCTGGGCAACAATAACATGATGGAAATGGGCTTGAATATCCAGGATATGATGTCAGGTATGCTCCCTAAGCGGCACAAAAAGAGAAACGTAACTGTTCGCGAAGCGCGAAAGATCTTGGTCCATGAAGAAACTCAAAATCTAATAGATCAAGATGAAGCGGTTCAGGATGCTATTCGAAGAACAGAACATGAGGGTATAGTTTTCCTGGACGAAATTGATAAAATTGCCGGTCGCGATGGTGCGGGCGGCCCGGACGTTTCCAGGGGAGGAGTACAACGCGACATTCTCCCGATCGTGGAAGGCTCTACTATCGCAACAAAGTATGGCCCGGTTGAAACCGATCATATCCTGTTTATTGCTGCAGGCGCCTTCCATCTCAGCAAGCCGTCTGATCTTATTCCGGAACTTCAGGGAAGATTCCCTATTCGGGTGGAACTTGAATCGTTAAGCGTAGCTGATTTCAAACGTATTCTTACGGAACCTCAATCGTCGTTGATTAAACAGTACAGCGCATTATTGGGAGCGGAAGGCATAATGGTAGATTTTACCGAGAATGCGATTGATGAATTAGCAGAGGTTGCCTACAAAGTCAATTCCAGCACAGAAAATATCGGGGCTAGACGACTCCATACGATTGTAGAAAAAGTACTTGAAGAATTGTCTTTCGAAGCCTCGGAACTGCCTGGAGATTATACGGTGACCATTAATCGAGAATATGTTCAACAGCGTTTAGGCAATGTTGTCCAAAATCAAGATTTAGCGCGCTATATTCTGTAGATACAATGATCGACTTATCGAGACGCGAAGTTCGGGGTACGAGGTTCGAGGGCATGTCATCTTTACAGACCTTGACGGGCTCCGCAGGGAGTAATCTTACTGTTTAGCAGGAGGTTTTTTCATGGATGAACATGATTATGTTTACCAACTGAGACCGCTTATCGTTCCCGCCGTTATGTTTTTAATCCTTTATCCCCTTGTTATAGGGGGTGTGCATTTCTTTAATAAACTCCCAATCATAGAACTAAGGATTTTAATAGGGATCTACGTCACAGCAGCGTTCGGAATTTTATTTTTATGGGTTATCGGGAAGAGTAAACATGTGTATATTAAAGATCGGCAAATTGTCTTTCGGTCGTTACTTGGTACACACATCTTAGAACCGCAAGATATTCGTCGGGTAGCCTTCTATTTTGATGGAAAAGGGCAGGAAGTGGCTCAGATCCGTACGGGAGGTAAGCTTTATTACCTGAGCGAATTCTATTTTCCCTTTCCCGAGCTTATGAGTGACTTAGAGATTTTCATCCAGAAGTACGATTTGCGCTCAAATCTGGAGAGCTATGCCGGTTTGATCCAATCCTGAGACCCCCCACTTCTATAAGTGGGGGTGGGTTCTTCGTAACTTCAGATGGGGTAGAGTCCCCATCTGAAGCCTCGATGTTCAGCTTTAGCGTAAACGAGTTCACTGATTAGGATACTGCTATTTGCAGGCAATTCGTTGCAAAGCCCTGAAGAATGTGCTAATCTATTGGCAGTGTGATTTATAATAAAACACGCAGAGGGATTAAGGCGTTAGTTCCCTGTCGGGAGGCAGGGGGCGTTTTGAGATGAACCTGCGGAGGAAAAAACAAAAGAAAGTTGGTTTAACAAGAATGGCAGTAATTTCTATGAAACAATTATTGGAAGCAGGTGTCCACTTCGGACATCAAACTCGTCGTTGGAATCCGAAAATGGCGCGCTATATTTTTACGGAGCGCAATGGGATCTATATTATTGATCTGCAAAAAACCGTAAAAAAAGTGGATGAAGCCTATAACTATGTTCGGAACCTCGCTGCTGAGGGTGGGACCATGTTATTCGTGGGTACTAAGAAACAAGCTCAAGAGTCGGTCAAAGATGAAGCGGAACGTTGTGGCATGTATTATGTGAACGAGCGTTGGTTAGGCGGTATGCTTACGAATTTCCAAACGATCCAGAAACGTGTCGATCGTTTGCGCGTTTTGGAACGGATGGAAACTGAAGGGGTTTTCGAAGTGCTCACGAAGAAAGAAGTTTCGACACTCCGTCATGAGATGGAGAAATTGGAACGCTTTTTAGGTGGCATCAAAAATATGAAAAAACTGCCAGAGGCCTTGTTTATCGTAGATCCTCGAAAAGAGCGTATAGCGGTCGCCGAAGCACGCCGTTTGAAAATTCCGATTGTTGCAATTGTGGATACAAACTGCGATCCGGATGAAATCGATGTTGTAATTCCGGCTAACGATGATGCAATCCGTGCTGTCAAGTTACTCACTTCGAAGATGGCTGATGCAATTATCGAAGGGCAACTTAGTAACGATGGCGAAGAGGAAGATGGAGATGGAGATGGAGATGGAGAAGAATAGGAATCTGGAGGTGTGACCATGGCAGGAGTTAGTGCAACTCAAGTAAAAGAACTCAGGGAACGTACCGGGGCAGGAATGATGGATTGCAAAAAGGCACTTGAACAATGTAATGGTGATGTTGAAAAGGCCTGTGATTTTCTACGCGAGAAAGGACTTGCAGCCGCTGCTAAAAAGGAAGGGCGGATTGCAGCTGAAGGGACTATTGAGTCCTATATTCATGGCGGCGGACGCATCGGCGTGTTGCTTGAAGTGAACTGTGAAACAGACTTTGTGTCTCGCGGGGATGAATTTAGAACGTTAGTTCATGATCTTGGGTTGCATATAGCAGCATCGAACCCACAATATTTGAACAAAGAAGATGTGCCCGCAGAAGTACTCCAGCATGAGAGAGATATCTTAAAAGCTCAAGCACTTAATGAAGGAAAGCCTGAGAAGATAATTGAAAAGATGGTAGAAGGTCGGATCGAAAAGTTCTATAAAGAAGTTTGTTTAATGGACCAAGCTTTCGTCAAAGATCCAGATAAAAGCATCCGCGAATTGGTGCTCGATAAAACCGCCAAAATCGGTGAGCGCATTGTTGTTCGTCGGTTTACTCGCTATGAGTTAGGTGCGGGTCTTGAAAAACGACAAGATGATTTTGCATCAGATGTCATGAAAGAAATGAATCGATAAGTCAACCTAGACAATCTATCTAGAGAACACCCTGGTGTTCTCTTTTTCGAATGTGAGAGGATTTCTCTCTCCAAGCGTGGAATTAGATTGAGGGAGGTTAATCCATGGAAAAACCACGTTATAATCGACTGGTCCTTAAGATTAGCGGGGAAGCGCTGGCAGGTACTCAAGGCTTTGGACTTCAACAGGAGATGCTGGTTTCTGTTGCGGCTCAGGTGGCAGAAATTCGAGGTATGGGGGTTGAAGTTTGCGTGGTTGTTGGCGGCGGAAACTTATGGCGTGGCATTGCGGGAAGTGCCCAAGGGATGGACCGTGCGACGGCTGATTATATGGGTATGTTGGCAACAGTGATGAATGCCTTGGCTTTGCAGGATGCTTTGGAAAAAGCGGGGTCAGATACCCGTGTCTTATCGGCTATCGAAATGCGACAGGTTGCTGAGCCTTATATCCGGCGTCGAGCGATTCGACATATGGAAAAAGGACGCATTGTGATTTTTGCAGCTGGAACAGGTAATCCCTATTTCTCGACGGATACAACGGCTGCTTTAAGGGCCGCTGAGGTCGAGGCTGAAGTCATTTTGATGGCCAAACGGGTGGATGGGGTTTACGATCTTGATCCGCTTAAGAATCCCCAAGCCAAGAAGTTTGACCGTTTAAGTTATCTCGATGTCCTTAGCAAAGGATTAGGAGTGATGGATTCCACTGCCACCTCACTTTGCATGGATAATAATATCCCGGTCATAGTTTTTGACCTGACAATATGGGGTAATATTCGAAGGGTAATTATGGGTGAAGCAATTGGAACTTATGTGGGGAGGGATAGTTAATGATCGCTGAGGTGCTTAGAGACGCAGAAGAGCGGATGCTTAAAGGGGTTGATGTTTTACGGAAAGAGTATGCCACAATTCGGGCCGGCCGCGCAAATCCGGGTATCTTGGATAAGGTTATGGTTGAATACTATGGGGCTCCTACTCCTATTAACCAGCTTGCCAATATCTCTGCTCCTGAACCAAGATTGCTGGTTATTCAGGCTTGGGAAAAATCCGTTCTGCCTGCTATTGAAAGGGCAATCATGAAATCAGATTTAGGGCTGAATCCGTCAAGTGATGGGGTAGTGATTCGCTTAATCATTCCTCAACTTACGGCTGAGCGGCGCGTGGAATTGGTCAAAAAAGTTAAAAAAGAGGCGGAAGAAGCGCGTGTCGCAGCTCGTAACGTACGGCGAGATGTCAATGATAGGCTTAAGAAACTGGAGAAAGATCACGGGGCATCCAAAGACGAGATCAAGAGGGCCCAAGAAGATGTTCAAAAGATGACAGACAAGATCATTAAAGAAATTGAATATGTAATGAAAACTAAGGAAAGTGAAATCACTGAAGTATGATGCAAGGTTTACTCGGTCGAAATTGGAACGAGGTAAAACTCGAACTTGAACGCAAGGGAAAACCTTACACTTTTCTAATCTCGCGCCCTCATGGTAGAATGGAAGCGTGGGGAAGTTGCCGTGTAGTCCGCGTTAGAGAATTCGACGATCGTGTGGAGGTTGTCTTAGCGCATGAGAAATTTTCGCCAAGGCAGCCATAGACCCTTTACTCGAGGTTCGAAGTTCGATGATCGAGGTTCAATATTTAGACTCCGAACCACGAAAACACGAACCGCGAACTTTGAGTGGGGGGTCTTTTTTCGAGGTTCGAGGTTCGAGGTTCGAGGTTCGAGGTTCGAAGTTCGAAGTTCGAAGCGCGAGGTCCGAGGTCCGAACCTCGAGTATGGGGGTGGAAATTATGAGGGTCAAACCTTGGAAACGAGATATAGTAGAATCAGAAGACTGGGTTGCTATGGACCGCCTCCCTCGTCATATTGCCATTATCATGGACGGAAACGGGCGATGGGCTCAGAAACGAGCGCTTCCTCGTTCAATGGGGCATCGGGCGGGTGTTGAGGCCTTACGACAGATCGTTAAGACGTGTTCAAAACTTAAAATTCAGGTCTTGACTGTTTATGCGTTTTCTACTGAAAATTGGAGAAGGCCCAAAGATGAAGTGGGAGTGCTGATGACACTGCTCACGGAGTACCTGAGAAAGGAACTCCTTGAGCTGCAGCAAAATAATGTCATTATTCGTACTATGGGGAAAATTAATGACCTTCCGTTGGAAGCACAACACGAATTAGCACACGCGATGGAGAGTACTCGTGAAAATACGGGTCTGATTCTTAACCTTGCTCTAAATTATGGCGGGCGAGCTGAGATTATCGACACAGTAAAGAGTTTGAGTAAAGAAGTCTTAAGCGGAAAGCTGCGAATCGAAGAGATAGATGAGCAACGCTTTGGTGAATCACTCTACACCCGAGGGTTACCGGACCCGGATATGCTGATTCGAACCTCAGGCGAAATAAGGTTAAGTAACTTCCTGCTCTGGCAGTTGGCCTATACAGAAATTGTTATAGTTGAAGAGCTTTGGCCGGATTTTGGTCAAAAAGCTTTAATTGAAGCGATCAAAGCTTACCAGAAACGAGATCGACGTTTCGGCGGAATACATACAAATTGAGGAGAGCACATGCTTACTAGAACAATCAGTGCCCTGATTGGTGCACCGCTTTTCTTAGGACTTATATATTTAGGCGGGCAATATACTGCGTTTTTGGTTACTGTGTTAACGTTATTGGCATTGCGGGAATTTATGCTAATTGGTGAGCAGATGGGTATACGTTCCTGGTCTATACTAACGACGCTTGTTACGGTTGTCTGGCTGATTAGTTTGTTGATCGGCGGGGCAGAATGGATGTTGCCGGTTCTTATCTTCTGGCTTTTAATCGGACTTGGGCGGCTTGCCTTGAATTATCCGAGGACGTCTTTGTCAGAAGCAAGTTTTAATCTAATAGCGGTCTTTTATTCGGTTGTCTTATTATCCCATCTTTATTTGCTTCGTCAGCTTCCGGGAGGATTAGAATGGACTTTTTTTACAATTTTTTTGGTCTGGGCTACGGATATAGGTGCATACCTTATTGGGAGACAATTTGGAAGCCATCTTTTGGCCCGCCAGGTAAGCCCAAAGAAAACTGTGGAAGGTGCGCTTGGAGGGTTATTGTTTAGCATTGCCGTGGCCTTATTGTTCTGGCGCATTGTCGGCGGAGCTGCTTGGATTATGTATATCAGCTTGGCTGTTATTATCGGAATCAGCGCACAAATCGGTGATTTGTTCGAGTCAGCTTTGAAGCGCAGCGCCGGGGTTAAAGATTCCGGAAAGCTTATTCCAGGGCATGGTGGGATCTTGGACCGGTTCGATAGTCTCATTTTTACACTTCCCTTGGTGTATTATGGGGTAAAGTTACTTTTGTGAGGTGAAAAAGTTGAGTATCCAGAAACACCCTCTCTGGGCAAACCTAAACAGACTCGTGGTAGTAACAACGGGGCTTGTCATTTTGAAAGTCTTTACATATTTATTTCAAGATTTTTTGCCTGTTTTCGGTGAAGTCATCTCCAAAACGTTCAGCGCCTTTTTACCATTTGTTATCGCCCTTCTGCTTGCTTTCTTACTTGAACCGCTCGTTGTGCAATTGATGCGGGGCATTCGGATTCGTCGGATGTATGCAGCTGTACTCACCCTCATTTTAGCACTTGTCGGAGTGGGCCTTTTTATTTTTTTAATCGTTGCCCGTCTTTATACGGAATTATCAGAGCTGGCGATCACATTGCCTAATTATAGCTATCTCGTGGATTTTGTGGCACGACAAGTGGATACTGTGGAAAAGTTTGTCAAGGTAAACCCTCAAATCCAAAACACTTTGACTACATCGACGGAAAGCCTGGCCAGAACGATCCAGGAATGGGCTAAATCCGGGAGTGCCTTGTTACTAGGTTTCCTGACCACGTTACCTCGTGTCTTTATTGTCCTAGTGGTGTCCCTTGTTGCTACCCTGCTGATGAGTGCAACTTATCCAAATGTTAAACAGTTTATTTCCAACTTGTTTCCCAACCGTTGGCACGTTAGTACTCAGGCGATTAGCGAGGATTTGGGAGCGGCCGTCGTAGGATATTTGCGGGCGCAATCAATTTTGGTTTCTGTCACGGCCTTTGCAACCATCGTTGGTTTGCTGCTGATGGGAAATCGTTATGCTGTCACGTTGGGCGTACTGGCAGGGCTTTTGGATATAATGCCGATTGTCGGCACAGGAATGCTGTTTGTACCTTGGAGCGTCGGACTTATTATTATGGGATCCCTCGGAGAAGCCTTGAAATTGTTGGCGCTTTGGATTGTTATTATAACAGTACGACAGTTTATGGAGCCCAAAGTATTGTCTGATGGAATTGGGATACACCCGCTTCCGACTCTCATTTCGATGTACGTAGGACTTCAACTGCTAGGCGGTATAGGTCTTATCCTGGGACCGGCGCTGGTTATTTGTTATGAAGCCTTGCGAAAAGCAGGAGTTTTTGGATCTCCAAAGATTTAAGGCGAGGTTCGAGGCACGAATCCCATATTTCCCCTTGGATAAGTTCACAATAGTTTATGGAGTAAATTCCTTGATATCGGCATAATATGAATGGTATTTCAAAAGCAGGAAGAGATGATTCGCGTTGAAAACGCTGACTGTATTGGGATCAACAGGCTCTATTGGGCGTCAAACCCTGGATGTCGTCCGCCATACAAGAGAGCACCTCAAGATTCATGCTTTGGTAGCAGACAAAAGTATTAAACTGATAGAACAACAGGCCCGGCTTTTTCAGCCGGAAACCGTTGTGATGATGGATGAGGGTGCTGCTCGTGAATTGCGTGGTCGGCTAAGGGATTTGCCAATTAAAGTAGACCAGGGCATGGCTGGGATTATCAACTCCGTTATTGCCTCACAAGTGGATACCGTTGTCACGGCACTTTCCGGCAGGATTGGTTTAGAACCGACGCTTGCTGCACTGGAAGCGGGCAAAACTATTGCCCTGGCTAATAAAGAAACGTTGGTCGCGGGCGGGGACTTGGTCATCTCGACGGCAAGGAAGATGAAGTGTCCGATCCTCCCAGTGGATAGTGAGCATTCTGCAATTTTTCAGTGTCTGGAGGAAAATCCTGACACCATTGAAAAGATCATTTTAACTGCCTCGGGCGGACCTTTTTTCGGATGGACTAAGGAACAATTAGCAACTGTCACGTTAGAGAAAGCCCTTTGCCATCCCAATTGGGATATGGGTGCTAAAATTACCATTGACTCGGCAACGATGATGAACAAGGGACTCGAAGTGATTGAGGCGCATCATTTATTTAATATGGAGTATGATCAGATTGAGGTGCTCATTCATCCGCAGAGCGTGGTCCACTCCATGGTCGCATATCGAGATGGCTCAGTACTCGCCCAGTTAGGCAGGCCGGATATGCGGCTGCCAATCCAGTATGCTCTGAGTTATCCAACTCGCTGGAAGAACCCTTTTGAACGCCTGGATCTTCGGGGAAGAACATTATCTTTCCATGAACCGGATCTGGCAGCTTTTCCTGCACTCGGTATGGCTTACCAGGCAGGTCGGCGTGGCGGAACTTTACCGGCTGCGATGAATGCCGCCAACGAAATCGCTGTGGGGGCATTCCTTCACAAGAAGGTCACTTACCTGGGGATTCAAGACATTGTCGAAAAAGTATGTTCTGAACATGATGTGTTAAATAACCTGGACTTGGCAAGCATACTCGATGCAGATGCTTGGGCACGTCGACGAGCCACAGAACTTGTCGCGAAGTACGAGGCATGAGGTTCGATGCGCGAACCAGTTGCGAAGTTCGAGGCGCGAAGTTCGAGGCGCGAACCACAATATTGAACCTCGATATGGCCTCGCGCTCCGAACATCTCGAAAGGGGGTTAATGATGTGTTAACGGCACTTGCCATCGTTTTTGTATTTGGAAGCATGGTCATGATTCATGAACTCGGGCACTATATGGTCGCGAAATGGATTGGGGTGAAGGTTATTGAATTTAGTTTTGGTTTTGGTCCGAAGATTGTGGGTTATCAAGCTAAAGAAACGTTTTATGCTCTGCGGCTCATTCCTTTAGGGGGGTTCGTCAAACTTCATGGTATGGATCCGGAAGTTGATGTCCTTGGCAAAGCCGTGATTGCTCCTTCCTATGATGCGCGGAGTTTTATGAATAAGCCAATTTGGCAGCGCATGGCGGTGATTGCAGCTGGACCGATCATGAATTTTGTTTTGGCCATAATTCTATTTGTAGGTGTTTTTGCCTATCTCGGGATTCCAACTGCAGGGACCACAAATATGATTGGCTCACTTGTTTCAGGAAAACCGGCAGAGGTTTCCGGTCTTCAACCGGGAGATAAAATTCTGACGGTGAACAATGAGTCAACGCCGGATTGGACTCGTTTGACAGATGTTATTCATAGCAAACCGGATCAGATATTAAACTTAACAGTTGAACGGGCCAAAGGTAAGCAACAGCTAATTATACCGCTGAAAACAGAAAAGGATGCTCAAACCGGGTACGGTATGATTGGGATTATGCCAGAAGTTATTTATACGCATGCCTCCATACTCCAGTCGACCCGTTTTGGTCTGGAACGAACGCTGGATTTTACTAAGTTCATCATGGTGACTTTGGTGGAAATGATAACCGGGAAGATACCGGTTGATGTAGGCGGTCCAGTCATGATCGCTCAGGTCATTGGAGAAGGGGCTCGGCAGGGTTTAGCCGACTTATTGAGTTTAACAGGAGTATTAAGTATTCAATTAGGAATGATTAACTTGTTTCCTATCCCGGCACTCGATGGGAGCCGACTTGTTTTCTTATTGATCGAAGGGGTAAGGGGGAAACCACTTAACCCGGAAAAGGAAAATATGATTCACCTGGTGGGTTTCGTTTTACTTATGGCTTTAATGATCGCTGTAACTTATAAAGATGTTCTGCGCTTATTCGTAAAAGCGGGGTCATGAACGAGGGAACTGGAGTAGGAGGCTGACATTTTGCATAGAAAAACGACAAAACCGGTTTTGGTCGGGCCTGTGACAATCGGTGGCGGAGCCCCGATAGTCGTCCAATCAATGACCAATACGGATACTCGTGATATAGGGGCAACCTTGGCTCAGATTCATGCCTTGACTGATGCGGGATGTGAAATCGTCCGTCTGGCAGTCCCGGATGATCAGGCTGCGACAGCTTTAAAGGAGATTGCTGCTCACAGTCCGCTTCCTGTGATTGCCGACATTCATTTTGACTATCGTTTAGCAATTCGTGCTGTTGAACAAGGCATCCACGGCTTGCGTCTTAATCCCGGGAATATTGGGGCTCGCTGGAAAGTCCAAGAGGTTGTGCGAGCTGTTATAGAACGGCAGATCCCCATTCGAATTGGTGTTAACGCTGGGTCACTGGAAAAAGAACTCTTAGAAAAATATGGAGGGCCTACTGCCGCAGGGATGATCGAGAGTGCTCTTGGACATATCCGATTACTTGAAGAAGAAGGGTATGATAAAATAAAGATCTCGCTGAAAGCATCGTCCGTTCCCTTGATGATTGAGGCTTATCGCCAGATCTCTGAGATTATCGATTACCCGTTGCATTTAGGGGTGACTGAGGCAGGGACGGTTCGTTCGGGCGTGGTAAAATCGGCGATCGGGATTGGGACGCTGCTTGCCGAAGGGATTGGAGATACGCTTCGGGTGTCGCTCACGGGTGACCCGGTCCGGGAAATTCCTGTGGCTCTTGAGATCCTGCGTGTTCTTGGCTTAAGACAGCGGAGCGTGGAGTTAATCAGTTGTCCAACCTGTGGTCGCACGCAAGTTGACCTGACCTTATTGGCGGAAAACGTTGAAGAGCACTTAGCACGTCTTCCCGGACTGGACAAGCCCCTAAAAATTGCGGTCATGGGATGCGCTGTCAATGGACCGGGCGAAGCACGCGAAGCAGATTTCGGAATCGCCGCCGGAAAAGGGATGGGACTTTTGTTCCGAAAGGGAGAGATTGCTGCCAGTCTTCCGGAAAACGAATTGTTACCGGCACTGCTTGGCGAAATTGAAGACTATGTCCTTATGCATAAGAAACCAGGTTAAGAGGATTAAAAGCATTATTGTGAGAAAGGAATGGACATTATGCGTGTCAGCCAACTATTAAACCCTACTCTCCGCGAGGTTCCGGCGGAGGCTGAAGTTCTTAGCCATCAACTGATGGTCCGAGCAGGTTTAATTCGTAAGTCAACGGCCGGAGTCTATACCTATTTACCTCTGGCGTTACGAGTTTTAAGGAAGATTGAAGCCATTGTTCGCGAGGAAATGGATGCCAAAGGCGGACAAGAACTTCTTTTGCCGATCATGCAACCGGCCGAATTATGGAAAGAGAGTGGGCGTTGGGCGGTATACGGTGCAGAGCTGTTCCGGTTACAAGACCGTCATAATCGAGAATTCTGTCTTGGTCCGACGCACGAAGAAATTATTACAGACCTTGTGCGGGGTGAAGTTCGTTCATATAAGCAGCTGCCACTGCTCCTTTATCAAATTCAGAATAAATACCGGGATGAGCGACGTCCGCGTTTTGGTTTGATGCGTGGACGGGAGTTTGTCATGAAAGACCTTTATTCGTTTGATCGAGATGAAGCAGGACTCGCTGAAAGTTATCAGAAAATGTTCGAGGCCTATTGCCGAATCTTTGCCCGCTGTGGTTTAGCTTATCGTGCAGTTGAAGCGGACGCCGGGGCCATCGGCGGAACGGGTGGGACCCATGAATTTATGGTTTTGGCTGATTCGGGAGAAAATGCGGTTGTCTATTGTCCGGAATGCAATTATGCCGCCAATGTGGAAAAAGCGGAGTGCCGTCCCCAAGCGCTGGAGGGTGTTCCGCCTGAAGGGCAGCGGAAGTTGGTGCTTACGCCGGACGTGAAGACTATTGAGGACATCTCTGTGTTTTTGGCTGTACCGAAGACTACCCTCGTTAAGTCTTTACTTTATCAAGGGGATCAAAAATTATTTTTGGTGCTGCTGCGTGGAGATCGCGCCTTGAATGAAACAAAACTAAATAACGCTTTAGGTGGTTTCGTTTCTCTCCAACTTGCCTCTCCTGAGGAGGTTGAGCAGATTTTGGGGTGTAAACCGGGCTTTGTGGGCCCAGTCGAAGTACCTGCCGGGCTTTTGGTTATTGCTGATGAAGAAGTTCCGCTTATGAAAAGGGCTGTTTGCGGAGCGAACAAGGCGGATTATCACTTTGTGGATACTGTTCCCAGCAGAGATTTTCGGATAGATCAGGTCTTCGATTTGCGCATGATGGAACCAGGTGAAGCATGCCTTAAATGCGGTGTTCCTCTTCAAGAAGCGAGGGGAATTGAAGTTGGTCAAGTTTTCAAATTGGGAACAAAGTATAGTAAAGCGCTGGGGGCAACTTTTTTAGATGAAAATGGAGAAGAGAGATTTTGTGTCATGGGTTGTTATGGTATTGGCGTAAGCCGTTCAATGGCCGCAGCAATCGAACAAAATCATGATGACTATGGAATTATCTGGCCGATGCCGATTGCCCCCTACCAATGTATAATTGTACCAGTCAGCACAAAAGACGCCTTCGTAGTTGAGACTGTTGAAAAACTTTATCTGCAGCTGCAGCGTCTTGGCGTAGAAGTTGTTCTTGACGATCGAGATGAACGCGCTGGGGTAAAATTCAAGGATGCGGATTTGGTCGGATATCCTTTACGGGTGACTATAGGAAGTAAAACTCTGGCGAATGGCCAGGTCGAACTTAGAGAACGGAAAACAGGCGAAACTAAACTGGTGCCTGTTGAAGAGGTTGCCGCACAGGTCAAGATCATTATAGAGAAAGCTCTCGAATACTAATATCGAACCTTGATGATAAGACAATCAGAGTAAAGAAACTTGGCTGGCACCCACACACGAAGACACTGTCTTCGCACGAATTAGCCCTTCTTGCAGACACTGTCTTCGCACGGATTATTCATTCTGTCAGCCTTAGCGAAGGCGACCGCCTAGTTACACTTATGCTTACCCGAAACTTATACTTTCAGATAGTAAAATAATGTCTCGTTCGAACTTCGAGTAAGGGGGATGCAAATGGTTAGGGCTCTTCCGTTGATGGAAGTTCCATTCATATTAAAACTTCCTCCAGATCAAATTGGACCTTGGCAAATCGATCTCACGACAGTAGAACTCAATCAGGTTGAGGTCTATCCCAAACAAGGGAGATGGGTCCTTCACATTTCTTCGTCGTCTGAGCTGGAGGAAGCCGGTTTGGTATCTCTGGAAGCGTTACTTAGGGCGCAAGTTCCGGAGATTAAGAAGGTGGAATGGTGTGTTGAATGTGCGTTGCAAGGCACTACTTTAAAGTCCCTCTGTGAGAAGCACTGGGCAGAAATTGTCCAGGATATCACGAATCACCTGCCTTCCATGAAAGGTTGGTTGGGCGAAGCGCGTTATGAAGTTTCCAACGAAGAACTGAGGCTATTCGTTCCTAATGCTTTAGGAATTGAATATTTTCATACCAAACGACATATTATTGAAAAATATTTTAAGACACGTTATCGCCTGAAACCGCAGATTAGATGTGAGCTGGACACCAGCGTCGACCTTGAAGAACAGGCCCAGCAAACTGAAACGGCGGAATTCGAGCATTTACAGCAACTGCTGTCTTCGCAAACCAAACATGGTGCTAAATCTGAAAAAAAACGCGTTACGTGTTTACTAGGGAAAGAATTTAAAGGAGAGCCGGTCTCCTTGCATGAGGTACAAGACGAAGAACGTCAGATTATTGTTTGGGGGCAAGTATTTGGGATTGAGTATCGAAAATTAAAATCAGGTCGACTATTGCTGACTTTTATGATTTCGGATAAATCAGATTCGATTTCCGCGAAGGTTTTCCTGGAAGAAGGGCAACGGAGCCTTGACCTTAACGTAGGAGAATGGGTGAAAGTTCGGGGAAGTGTTCAATATGACAGCTTTAATTCTGTGCTGACCCTGATGCCCAAAGATGTGCTGCGCACGTCTCCGGTTATTCGCGAGGATCAAGCCAAGGAAAAACGGATCGAATTGCATTTGCATACGCGTATGTCCACCTTGGATGGTATGTCTTCGGCAGATGAACTGATTCAAAGAGCAAGCCACTGGGGGCATCCGGCAGTGGCGATTACGGACCACGGAGTTGTACAAGCGTTCCCGGAAGCCGTTGAGGCGGGAGCCAAATATGGAGTTAAAATAATTCTGGGTGTCGAGGGGTATTCGGTGGATGACTTAACTGGTAACCTCCCTATAAATCAACTGAAAAGCCGCCATATTATCCTCTTGGTTAAAAATAAAAGAGGTTTAAACAATCTCTATCGTTTAATTACGGCGTCCCATCTTGAGTACTTTCATCGGCGTCCTCGACTGCCAAAATCGTTGTTGCAAGCTCATCGTGAAGGGCTGATCATTGGTTCAGCTTGTGAAGCGGGGGAACTCATCCAAGCAATTATGCGTAAAGACCCTTGGGATAAGTTAAAGGAAATTGCCTCATTTTATGATTATTTAGAAATTCAACCCATTAGCAACAACTTTTTTTTGCTTCGTAACGGCCAAGTGTCTTCTGAGGATGGACTTCGAGAAATAAATCGGACCGTTCTTCGTATAGGGCAAGAAATGGATAAGCCAGTGGTGGCGACTAGCGATGTTCATTTTCTTGATCCGGAGGATGAGGTCTATCGGCGAATTATTATGGCGGGAAAAGGGTTTAGCGACGCCGATGACCAAGCTCCCTTGTTCTATAAAACGACGGAAGAGATGTTGCAGGAGTTTGCTTATCTGGGCGAAGAAGAGGCCTTAGAGGTGGTTGTTCATGCGCCGCAACGTATTTGTAACGAGATTGAAGCACTGAAACCTTTCCCGAATGAGCTTTATACGCCCCGGATACCGGGCGCAGAGGAAAATATCAAGAAGATGTCTTGGGCCCGGGCCCGGGCCCTATACGGCGACCCACTACCTGAGGTTGTAGGAAAACGCTTATCTAAAGAATTAAAGGCAATTATCGGCAATGGGTTCTCCGTTCTCTATTTGATCGCGCACTTACTGGTTAAAAAATCAAACGAGGATGGTTATCTTGTTGGGTCACGAGGCTCTGTCGGATCTTCGTTGGTGGCTACGCTGACCGGAATAACCGAGGTGAACCCTTTGTCTCCCCATTATCGTTGTGTAAATCAGGATTGTTTGCATTCTGTTTGGGTTGAGGACGGGAGTGTTGGTTCAGGAGCGGATTTGCCGGATCAAGATTGTCCAAAATGCGGGCAACAGATGGCCAAAGACGGTCATGATATCCCCTTTGAGACATTCCTGGGATTTGAAGGAGATAAGGTACCGGATATTGATTTAAACTTCTCGGGAGATTACCAGTCCCGTGCTCATCGCTATACGGAAGATTTATTTGGCAAAGATAATGTCTTCAAGGCTGGAACAATCGCGACAATCGCCGATAAGACAGCTTTCGGCTATGTCAAAAATTATCTGGACGAGCGGAAACTTCAAGTTAGACACGCAGAAATGACGCGTTTAATAAGGGGATGCACCGGGGTTAAAAGGACAACGGGGCAGCACCCGGGAGGGCAGATGGTTATTCCCAAAGAATGTGATGTTTTCGATTTTACCCCGTTACAGAGGCCGGCGGACGATCAGAAATCGGATATTATCACCACCCATTTTGACTATCACTCTATTTCCGGTCGCTTGGTTAAACTTGATATTCTCGGGCACGACGATCCAACAGCGCTTAAAATGCTGGAGGATTTAACAGGAGTCGATGCTCAAGCCATTCCCCTGGATGATCAATTGACCATGTCCTTATTTTCCAGTCCGGAAGCCTTGGGGGTAACCGCTGAGGAGATCCACTCAAAAACAGGAACCTTCGGAGTTCCTGAATTTGGCACAAAGTTTGTGAGGCAAATGTTGGAGGACACCCAACCCAAGAGATTTTCTGATTTAGTACGTATTTCAGGGCTGTCCCACGGTACCGATGTCTGGATAAGTAATGCTCAAGAACTTGTGCGAGGCGGAACAGCCAGTATTTCAGAAATTATTGCCTGCCGGGATGATATTATGGTTTATCTCATTTATAAAGGGTTAGAACCCGCGCAGGCCTTTAAAATTATGGAAGGTGTGCGCAAAGGTTATGGGCTAAAACCGGAACAAATTGAAGAGATGCGGGCCAACAATGTACCCGAATGGTACATTGAATCTTGTCAAAAAATTAAATATATGTTTCCAAAAGCCCATGCTGTCGCTTACGTGACCATGGCTTTCCGCATTGCCTGGTTTAAACTGAATTACCCGGAAGCTTTCTATGCGACGTTTTTTTCGGTTCGAGCAGATGAGTTTGATATTGAAATCGTCATTCAGGGAAAAGAAGCCTGTCGTCAAGCGATCGAAGAGCTCGAGAGAAAAGGGAAAGAAGCCACAGCCAAAGAAAAAAATATGGTCACCATACTTGAACTGGCGATAGAGATGTATGCCAGAGGTGTTACATTAAGGAAAGTCGATTTATGGGAATCGACGGCGACTAATTTCTTACTAACCCCAACGGGGCTTTTACCGCCCTTCACATCGGTGCAAGGCCTAGGAGAAACGGCCGCGCGAAATATTGTAGCCCTGCGGGAGGAACAAGGCATCAAATCGATTGAAGATCTGACGACGCATGCTAAACTTAGCAAAACTATTATCGAAATTCTTCAGGAGCATGGGTGCTTCGAAGGGCTTGCCGAGACGAATCAATTAAGCCTGTTTTAGGGAGAAAGTTTCTTAGCATCCTACGGCGGTATGTGTTCGTCATAGGCCAGCGCCTTCGGCGATAGTCTCCACCGGAGACTATCGTGATCGACACGTTCCATCGCTATTCACTTGTCGCTAAGGCTAAACCGCGTAACCTCCGGGCTTCTCTGAATGTAAACCAACGCGGTTCTTAACGCCTTATCGTCTGTGTTCATTGACGCGATTCCTCTCTCCGTGCTCACTAAGCTAAGAAACTTCCTCTGCTTGTCGACGGGGGTAGGGGGGACGACGGAGGGGAGAAAGTATCTTAGCCCGTTCACACACGTTCCATCGCTATTCACTTGTCGCTAAGGCTAAACCGCGTAACCTCCGGGCTTCTCTGAATGTAAACCAACGCGGTTCTTAACGCCTTATCGTCTGTGTTCATTGACGCGATTCCTCTCTCCGTGCTCACTAAGCTAAGAAACTTCCTCTGGCTTGGGTCGACGTAGAATTAGTAAAGGACATGAAGGACGTTTTTGGACGAGTGTGGCGTTTCCTTAATTCTTTAAGTATTTATGCTGCCTGGGGATGAAAAGAAGGAAAGATGTGGAAAGTATTAGAATTGAATATTAATAATCAAGGGGGTACCATATGGAAAAGGATAAGAAAATTGCAGTTTTAATTGACGCGGATAATGTGTCTGACAAATATATTAAGTATATTTTTGATGAAATTTCTAACCATGGAATACCCACTTATAAACGAATTTATGGAGACTGGACAAAGCCCCAACTTAATCCTTGGAAAACGGTTTTGCTGGATTACTCTATTACTCCAATTCAGCAATTTGGCTATACAACAGGTAAAAATGCGACAGATGCGGCATTAATTATTGATGCAATGGATATTCTCTATTCGAATAATGTAGACGGTTTTTGCATTGTTTCAAGTGATAGTGATTTTACTAAGCTGGCTGCCCGTTTAAGAGAAGCCGGAATGTATGTTATCGGCATGGGCGAAAAGAAAACGCCTTCGCCTTTCATAGCGGCTTGTGAAAAGTTCAAATATCTTGAAGTTTTAGCGGCAATCCCAATAAATTCAGATAAATTACATATCGGTGATAGGCTGGAAAAGCAGGACACTTCAAAAATAGGTATGGCAAATATGGAAGAACTCATCGAATCTATCAAAATTATCATAACGGAGAGTTCAGACGAAGATGGCTGGGCATTTTTGGGCGAAGTCGGAAAAAGACTCAATAAACGTTACCCGGATTTTGATACAAGGAACTACGGGCACTCGAAGCTAGCCCCTCTTATTGCGTCCTTAAAGCAATTCAAAATTCAGCCACGAAAAACGAGTAATCCACACATTATTCATTACTTTATTAAGAATTAAGTAAATATTCACGTTCCATCGCTATTCGCTTGTCGATCTTACTGGTAAAGAGGGGAATAGAGTGGTCAATATTAAAATTAACATTTTAGTTGAGAATACGGTTGGAGTAACTTCGGGAGTATTTGCTGAATGGGGCTTAGCAATGTTGCTTGATTTTGGCAAAGAGTTAATCCTCTTTGATACGGGTGAACAAGGTAGTTTAATCAATAACGCTCAAGTATTGGGTATCGACCTACGCAAAATAACTAAAGTTGTGCTTAGTCACGGTCATTATGATCATACAGGAGGTTTGTTAAACTTACTTAAGTTAAGGGGTGAGGTGCCTGTTTATGCTCACCCGGATTTGTTTGCCGGGCATTACGTTAAGGAAGCTGGCAGAGATGAGAAATATATTGGCGTACCTTATAAATTGGAACATTTGGAAAGTGTCGGCGCGCGTTTCTGTTGGCATAAAGAACCTCTGCAAATCAGTCCTAATCTGTGGTTAAGTGGGGAAGTACCCTGTCAAACGGTTTATGAAAAGGGCGACGAACGCTTGGTACAGTTTCAGGCGGAAGGGTTTATTAAAGATCCGTTTCGTGATGATTTAAGCCTTTTTTACACAACAGAAAAAGGCCTGGTTGTTATCCTAGGTTGTGCGCACTCTGGCTTAGTTAATATTATCGAACATGCTAAACGAGTTACGGAACAGTCGAACATTCGGGCCATTATAGGGGGAACTCATTTGGGACCAGCCGATACGCTTCAACAAGAACGAACCATTGAGTATTTAAAGTCTCTTGACTTTGAGTTATTAGCCCCTAACCATTGTACAGGGCTTCCAATAGCCAGCCGTTTGGCCAGCGAATTTCCTGATCAGTTTCGCTGGGCTACAACGGGAACTATCCTGGAGATTTAATTTAAGTTCAAGGACAAGAACAAGC
>NZ_JCAIJG010000163.1:0-15023 GCF_059735615.1 Desulfosporosinus sp. Tol-M2 | reverse complement strand
ACGGCACCTCTGACCTGTAACCATAAGTTGAACAAATCGAAGTACCGAACTGATGATGCTTAAGCGACAGTCTGGTACTCTGTTATCCTCAAGCACTATTAAATTTTATCAGATAATACTTTTTCTTTCCATGGCGCAGGACAAGATACTTACTGGCCAGACGTTCTAATCGCAGAACGGATGTTTCTGCATCCGTATACCGAATATCGTTAATATAGATTGCTCCACTCTCTATGGCCGCTCTGGCTTGACGTTTAGAAGTGACTGCTCCCGCTTGAATCAGTAATTCCACAAGTCCTATATCAGGATTATTAATAGTAGCCGAAGGCACTTCGCTAAACCCTTCTTCAATTTCCGCCGCAGACAGATTCCTAAGGCCTCCTCCGAATAGAGCACTCGAGATTTTTTCCGCCCGGGCAAGGGCGTCTTGTCCGTGAACCAGTTTTGTCACTTCTCCAGCCAATGTCCGTTGAGCCCTTCTTTTTTCCGGTTCCTTTTCTACTCCTTCCGCTAATACAGTAATCTCATCCAACGATAGGAACGTAAAAAACTTGAGAAATTTGATAACATCCCGGTCATCCGTGTTCAGCCAAAATTGATAGAATTTATACGGGGAAGTCTTTTTAGCATCTAACCAAACTGTTCCTGATTCCGTCTTCCCGAATTTCATTCCGTCACTTTTCGTGACGAGAGGCATGGTCAGCCCATGCATTTCCTTTACTTTATTAATTGAAGTTCGTCGTATTAAATCAATTCCCGCTGTGATATTGCCCCACTGGTCACTTCCGCCTACCTGCATTTCACAACCGTAGACTTCATTGAGTTTCAAGTAATCGTAAGCTTGTAAGATCATATAGCTGAATTCAGTATATGATATTCCTTTATTCATCCGCGCTTCTACCGAATCTTTGGCTAACATAGTCCCTAAGGAAAAGTTCTTACCGATGTCCCGGAGGAATTCAATGACTTGCAGAGGGCCTAGCCAATCATAATTGTTTGCTACTATTGCCGGACTTTCTTTGGATTCAAAATCCAGGAAATGTCCGAGTTGATCTTTGATTTTACAGGCCCACTGTTCAACAACTTCTTTGGGGTTGAGTATCCGCTCGGATGCTTTACCGCTGGGATCGCCGATTAACCCCGTTCCTCCCCCCACCAAGGCGATGGGTATATGTCCCGCCAGTTGGAACCGCTTCAGTACTAAAATTGGCAGTAAACTTCCAATATGTAAGCTGTCAGCGGTTGGGTCAAATCCGCAATATAAGGTCATTGGACCCGCCGCTAATCTCTTACGTAAGGCTTCCTCATCCGTATGTTGATAAACAAGTCCCCGATCCTGTAATTCCCTAAAAATGTCCATGCAATTATACCTTCCGCCAAGTCTCTTCTCAATCATACCATTCGCAATATGTGCATAAACTTCTATGCTATTATATCGTATCTAAGTCGAGCTAGCAACTAATCGGCTATTAGTCTTTGACTCATTATTGGAAGGATTTCCTTACAATTGCAGAAGTATGATATAATTCAGTAAAATAAAATTCCACTCTCCTCATTCTTTTCACGATAGGAGGTTCAAAATATGCCAATATCCTGGAGACCAAAGAATCCAAAGAATCCAAAGAATCCAAAGCGCCAAAACCGCTTATCTAAACGCCGTATCGTTCTCAGGTCTATAGTCAGTGTAATGGCCCTTATGTTTATTGGCCTGGCAATTTTTGTTGGAATTGTTGCGGCCAGCACCCCAAAATGGGACCCCGCATTGCTTAATAACCAAAAACAAACATCCTTTCTTTATGACAAGGACAACGTCCAATATGCATCATTGCATGGGGTCGAAAACAGCCAAGTTGTCAAGGCCTCCGATATTCCCGACCTTATCAAGAAAACGTTTGTCGCTGTTGAGGACAAACGCTTTTACCGGCATTTCGGAGTAGATCCCATCCGGATCATCGGCTCTGCACTGAACGATATTCGTTCCAGAAGTACTAAAGAAGGGGCAAGCACCATTACCATTCAACTGGCCAAGAACGCTTTTATCGAAGATCCCACGGCCAAAACATTTACCCGTAAGATTCAGGAAGCGATCCTCGCCATTCAGCTTGAACATGCATACACAAAGGACGAAATTCTCACATTTTATCTCAATAGAATTTCCCTTGGTCAATCGTCGTTCGGTATCCAGGCCGCAGCCAAGACCTACTTTGGCTCAGAGCTTAAGGATTTAAAACCTGTTGAAGTTGCTCTATTGGCCGGTTTACCCCAAGCTCCCAGTTGGTATAATCCTTATATTCATCCCGATGCAGCCAAAAACCGCCGCACTATTGTTCTCGGGGTGATGCGTGATACAGGAATCATAACTGCTGAGGAGTATGACACATATAAAGATACCCCATTTACTTATGTTGATAACATGAAGAAGACCTACGGTGGTGCTCAACACACGACATTATCCAACACAAGCTATAAATATCCCTATTTTGTTGATTACGTTATTGAAGAACTGGAAAGCACCTATAATCTAACCCCTGAGCAAATCTACAGCGGTGGTTTGCATATCTATACGACAGTCGATCCTAAAATTCAACTTGCTGCTGAAGCCGCCTTTGCTGACCCAAACAATTTTCCCAAAGGAATTGATGATATTAAGGTCCAGGGAGCTTTGACTGTGGTTGAACCTTCGACCGGAGCGATTCAGGCAATGGTCGGCGGGCGGGACTATTCGACCCGTGGACTGAACCGGGCCTGGCAATCCCCACGACAACCGGGATCAACGATCAAGCCTTTGGTTGTCTATGGTCCGGCTATTGAGAAAGGCGGATATTTCCCAGGTACCGTTCTTGATGATATGCCTGTGCGCTACGGAACCTACACCCCTACTGACTTTGATACTATAAGTAAAGGCTGGAAAGGGCTTATTACCATGCGTTCCGCCCTTGAAGACTCAGTCAATGTCTATGCCGTCAAATTACTGAACCTGATCGGGGTCGATTACGGCTGGAAGTTTGGTAAAGACAATCTCGGCCTCCCTCTGGAGCAGGACGATCGTAACTTGACTTTGGCGCTGGGTAGTCCGGAGCTAACCACCCTGGACATGGCAGCCGCTTACGGGGTTTATGCCAACAACGGTGTAAGCGTCACCAGACATGCGGTTGTAAAAGTCTTAGACGCTAAGGAGAAAACTCTGATTGCCCCTCAAATCATTAAAAACCGCGTCATGAAGGAAACCACCGCCTATATTATCAACGATATGTTACGCAGCGTCGTGACCAACGGGACAGGTACCAGTGCCCAAATCGGAAACTGGGCTGTTGCCGGTAAAACCGGTACCACTTCGTTGGATCCTAAATACTATGGCAATAAGTCCGGTAACCCCGATGCCTGGTTTGCCGGCTATACTCCGAATTACGCCGGGGTTGTTTGGATGGGCTACGATGGGCCGGACGACGACAGACAGCATTATTTACGAAATGTCTATGGCGGAAGCTATCCTGCCCAGATCTGGAAAAAAGTCATGACAGACGCTCTTCAGGATCTTCCTGTGCAATCAAAGTTCACAATGCCCGCAGGGATTATCAGCGGTTCCTTTGATAGGAAATCAGGGTTAATCCCCAGTAGTTTAACTCCAACCAATTTTATCTCAACAGAGATCGCCGCCCAAGGAGATCTCCCCACTCGGATCAGCGATGTATGGATTCAAAAAGAGGTCGACGCCGATCAACCGAACATATTAGCATCTCCAAATTCCAAGCATACTTTAACTAAAACATTCCTAAATTTACCCAGCCGGGATCCGTCCTGGACATGGCCACCTGATGAGGCTCCCTACAAACCACCTACTGAGGCGGCTCCTGACACCGTATCTGATCCAGGATCTGTTCCAGACCTAACAACTCAACCTACAATCAGTAATTCTCCACAAGTGGATCCCACACTTCCCACGCCCACACTTGGCCAGGTCGTCTATAATGCAAAATCTTTTAAGGCGGTTATCCCCATGACTGTTCTGCCAGAAAACAAGAAAGATTCTACTATTTTTTACCTTCAACGTCCAAACAAGGCCGCTATACTCAGCTTCCCCATCAAGGCTTCGAACTCAGTATCAACCTCCATTTCCATTTCACTTGCTGAAAACGGCAAACCTCCTATTCCTGGTAATTATGTCTTCTGGGCCGTTTTTCAAAACCGAAACGGATCAGGTATCGGGCCGCCTTCTAATAGCGTTAAATTAGTACTAACCGACTAATACCGAATATTCCAAAAAACCGGCACTGTAAGCTTAAGGTTTACAGTGCCAGTTTATATTCTTAACCTAAGTCCTTCTTTTTATAGGTTTTTTCTTACTTTAGCTCCACAACCGTAACTCCAGAGTCCCCTTCTCCATATTCTCCGATTCTGAAACTTCGAACATGCGGGTGTCCTCGCAGGAAATCCTGTATACCCGCACGCATGGCCCCTGTCCCTTTGCCATGAATAACGTAAACCAGACCGATTCCGCCAAGAATAGCATCATCCAGAAATTTGTCCAGAGCATATGTCCCCTCCTCGACGAGCATCCCTCGCAAATCGATCTCGCTGCGCATCCCCTCAGCCTTTTGAAGCCCAATATTCATTTCCTTGGAATATTTAGGCGGAATTTTCTTTTCCTCCTGGGCTAACTTTAATTCGGCCAGCGGAACCATGACTTTCATGATCCCTGCTTGAACCAGAACTTCTCCGTTGGAATTTGGGAGCTTTAAGACTTGCCCTTTTAACTTATTTTTCGTCAGCTGAACCGTCTGCCCAAGCATAATCTGATTGGCCGTTAATTCACTGCCCAAGCGTTTTACTTGGCGACCATTTTCGAGCTCCGACAATATACACCGAAATCCCTGCCGGGCCTTTTCGATATCCTGTTGTTGTTTATTATCCTTTTTGAGAGCCTCTTTTAACTCCACTATTAACTGATCAGCTTCACGTTTAGCTTTACGAATCAGCTCACGGGCCTCCTCCTTGGCCAATTCCATAAGTTCTTCGTATTCCTCGTCCAAGCGTATCGTCTTCTCTTCCAGAGCCTTGCTTTTCTTTTCAACCGCCTGCCGCCCTGTTCTGGCCAAATGCTTTTCTAATTCAATCTCCCGGCGGGTTTCTCCCAAGTCTTCGATCAGATCCGCCACCTGCATTTCCCGTTCCGTTACAAAGGTATTGGCTTTTTGCAGGACTTGCTCGCTTAAACCCAGTCTTCCGGCAATAGTAAAGGCATTACTTTTACCGGGAATCCCTATTAACAACCGGTAAGTCGGGCGCAAGGTCTCCAGATCAAATTCCACTGAAGCGTTTTTAACCCGCGGGGTTTCATAGGCAAACGTCTTTAAGGCCCCATAGTGAGTCGTGGATATCGTGCGGCAGCCTCGTTCATGCAGTTCAGTCAAAATACCCATCGCGAGTGCCGCCCCTTCGGTTGGGTCTGTCCCCGCCCCAAGCTCATCGAGCAAGATCAAAGACCGTCCGTCTGACTGGTTGATAATTTCCACGATGTTTTTCATATGCCCGGAGAAGGTACTTAAGGATTGCTCAACACTCTGCTCGTCCCCAATGTCGGCAAAAATCTGGGTAAAAACCCCCATCCGGGAGTCGCTTTCCGCCGGAATATGCAGACCTGACTGAGTCATGACCGCCATCAGCCCGACGACTTTCAGGGCCACCGTTTTTCCGCCGGTATTAGGCCCAGTGATTACTAACGTATCAAAATCTATCCCCAGTTCCAAAGTAAGCGGCACAACTTTGCCCGCAATCAACGGATGCCGGGCCTGAACAAGCTTTACCTGTTGCCCCAAGACCAATTCCGGCGCACCTGCGTTCATGGCTTCACTCAAATGCGCTTTGGCAACCACCAGATCTAATTTGCCCAAGGCTTCATGAAGTTCCGCCAGAGCATCACCCCGCGCCTCAATTTGGAAGGAGAGCATTTGGAGAATGCGCTGGACTTCACGCTGCTCTTTCAAAATCACTTCCCGCAGTTCATTACCCAGGTGTACCACGGGTAGGGGTTCAATAAACAGCGTCGCCCCGCTCGCTGATTGATCATGGACAATCCCTGGGAAAGCTGTGCGGTATTCCTGCTTTATAGGCAGCACATAGCGATCCGATCGTTGCGTAATAAGAGAATCCTGGAGCATTTTCTGATACGTGGCATTCCGCAGGATCCCTTCTAAGCTCTCGCGAATACGCTGTTGCAGGCGATTCAGAGAACGCCTAAGTTCCGCCAGCATGGGAGATGCATTGTCTACAACCTTGCCATCTTCCGAAATGCAGCGGGAGATTTCCGCTTCGAGCTCCTTCTGTGGTTCAATAACCACGACGATTTCCTTTAATTCTGGAAAATCCTCTTTGGCTTCCAGCAGAAGTTGTTTTATTTTCCGCCCGACGCGCAGCGTATCGCGAATCTCCAGTAGTTCTTCTCCCTGAATTAACCCACCGCGCATACAACGCTCGATATAGGAACGGATTTCTTTAGCACCACGCACGGAAAAGAGGGGATTGCCACGCAAAAGGATTTTGCCCTCTTCCGTTTCCTGCAAGGCCCTGCGTACCGATTGATAATCGACAAAAGGTTTTAAGTCCAGGGCAAGTTCCTTGGCACGCGGCAGGATACAATACTCAGCTAAACATGTCAGTATTTTCGGAAAATCCAATTTGTTCAGGACCTTATCTGCAATTGTCATGGTTCACCTTACCCCTATCCTTCTAAATGACCCAATAAGTAAAGAAATGCAAATGCCGGTATACGTAACAGTTCTTTACCTCCAGGAGCATAGTGAATACCATAATCATCCGCTCGTTTGGTGACAACGATAGCAGCACTAGATTCACTACAGAGTTCACAAATGGCATCATTATCCGAAATTGGAGCTTGTTCACGATACTTTACTTCAATGAGAATATTTTTGATGTTTGGATATTCAACCACAATATCAATTTCTTTTCCTTTATTCCCGCCACGGTAATACCCCACACGGGCAGCCTTCTGATAATAAAAGGCCGCTATATGCTTGTATACTGCCGTTTCTACCATTTTCCCCATCTCTACAGGATTTGTCAAAACGGAATCATCCATAAGCACAGCATTTCTGATTGCCGCATCGGCTATATATATTTTAGGTCTTGCCTTTAGCACTTTACGTCCCGCCATTGCAACAGGCTGACTGATATATATGAGGTTGGCGCTTTCAAGATATTGAATATAGTTTTCAACGGTTGGCCTTGAAACACCGTTGAGTTCCTTTGCAATAGCTTCAATGGAGACTATTTCGGACGAAACATTGCAGAGATATAAAAATATCCGTTCAAGTTCGGTAGCATTTCTGATGTTATAAAGCGATGGTAAATCCCTCTTCAATACTTTATCTACAACGTCCTCGCGCATGATTTGTTGAGCCATTAAGTCGTTGTTTGAGATTGCCAGTTCCGGAAACCCGCCAACTTGCAAATAACGGTTAAAATGATTTTGAACTGCTGAGAGCTTGATCATTACTTCTGTCCGCTGTTGCTGGGTCATGGATGCAAATGCCGTAGGATGAACAGCAGCATCCAGTCCAAGGTCCTTAATTCCGATTAAAGTGCAGTACTCATGGAATGATAAAGTTGGCACCTGGATAATACTCCAGCGGCCAACGCCACTTTCCGTACTGCCTTTTATGAGAGCAGGACTTGCAGAACCCGTAGCAATCATAGTGGTCTCCGGCTGCATATCATAAATCGTTTTTAGCCAGCGATCCCAATCAGCAGCATATTGAATTTCATCAAAAAAGTAGTACGCATCTTGATTTGCATAAACATTTTCATGATAGCAATCCAGAATTTCATTTAAACTACTTAACTTTAACATCGGGTGATCCATCGAGATAAATACAATACGTTGAGGCGAAATACCTTTTTCGAGCAGCGTTTCCATCATTTGATATTGAATTGTGGTTTTCCCAACACGGCGCGCGCCGGTTAAGACAACAGTTCTTTTTAAATCGCTTTGCTCTAAGCGTTTCATTGCTTCATAATATGCAAATCTGTGGTATTGCTTAGTGAAACCCGGATGAACGGCGCCTGTTTTCCACCAAGGATTAAAAGCAGTTAATACCTTTAAAATTCCTTCCTTTGTTATAAGAGCCACTTTATCACCACCCCATGAAAGTATTCTATATCATATCTTCATTATGGTCAACAATACCTTAAAGTATACTTAGAATACTTTAAGGTAATTAATCACTTCTTCGTATTGTTTCCAAATGTCCAGGGGATGGGATGTAACAAGAGGACGGTTCTTAAAGGGCAAAGATTTAAATATAGAAAGACAATTATTGACTAAAACCTTTAAAAATAAATAAGATGACAAATTTAATCTTCATACATTATAAATGGCTTTAATACAGTTAATACTAGGAGTAGACTATATTAGGAGGACATGGTACAATGGTTATAAATTCCCTCCAATGGAATACGAATTACTCTCCACCCTGGAGATGGAAGATTGCTAGTGAGGCGGGAGGTGATGCTATGTTCGTTAAAGAAGTAAATATCTCCAATATCAGCTTCGAGACTAGCTATGCTTATAAGGGTTTCGGTTGGGAGTCGTTTTACAAGACTTGGCATGACAGGCTTACAGAGGTTAAAGAACTTGCAGGAACCAAGGAGTTCGCAACACAGGTTAGTAGCTATGTTGATTGGGTTAGTCAAAATAATACGGCAGCGAAGAAAGAAATCTTTGAGCAACATTTTAGACCTTTAAACTATAAATCGCGAGAGACTTTTCTTTCAGTGTTTAAAACGTATAACGAACAATTTGATATTCTTATAGAAGATTGCGTAGATTATGAAGAGTTTGAAACTGTAATTGTGTTCCTCGAGGATTTACCACATCAAATTATTGAAACAATGTTAGAGCTTAAATCCAGTGAAGAAGTCCCAGGAGAAGTGAGAATTTCTTATGGGGGTAACATGTTAAAGCAGGAAGATGTGTATAAAGTGTCGAAGATGTTGGAAGACCATCCAACATCTTCTTTTAATTGGGGGGATATCTATCATGGAGCAAGATAAAGAATTATATAATGAGTTTATTAAAACCGTTGAATTACAGGATATTGTCTTGGGAGAATTAGAAATTAGAAGGGCGAAAGCGCCCTTGAGCGGCACGTTATCGTTTGACCTATCACCTAATTTTACATTAACTGAACGAACTGAGGATAGGTTAACTGCCACAGCGGAATTTGATTTAAAGGTTCATGAAGGAAACAATGAAGAGGTTTTTACCATTAATGCTAAGTTTATAATAAAATATACTTTCTCAAAAGATGTCAAAGTTACTGAGGAAATTGAAGAAAGATTTCTAAAAACTAATGTACCAGTAAATAGTTGGCCTTATGGCAGAGAGTTAATTAGCTCTTTGACAACTAGAATGGGGTATCCTTCGCTGGTAATTGGCACTTTTAAGGTATTTTAGGATGACTAAAATGCACTACATAATAGTAGGTAAACCCTTCGACTATAATCGGGAAAGCATTGTATTTCGCCTTGGGAACTTCATTTTAGACAATGCTGAGTATTTTAGTGCCTTCTGTAGCATCTTACTCAAAGCAAAGGGACGAAGACAGCAACCAATGGTAGATGCAATTATTAAAACTGAACTAGAAAAAGGCAAGCTAAACACGGCACATTTAGAAAAGTTTAAAACCTTCTTAGCCGAATACTTTACTAAGGTTGATCAAGATGGTGATGACACAAGAGGTAGAATTGTTGAGTATTTAATTTCGAATGTAGGTCCAATGAGTTTTGAATTGGAAAGCAAAAATGTTGTTAAGGATTGCTGGGTTGAGGATACAAACGGTGATAAGGTTGGTGGAGAAAAGAATTTCGATGTGGGGTTTTATTGTGATTGCGAATGTTTAGAACAATTAAGGGCAGAATTAATCGAAAGTAAACTAGATTTAAACAATTTTTTGTCCAAGAAACCATATGATCCTACTAATTTAACGATGAAAGCAAAAGCTATAGATAAATTAGACTATATAAAAACAATTAGACAAACCTTGTCCCCTAGTGAGCACTTAGTTGTGGCATTGGCCACAGTTCGTTACGATGTGGAGTTGAGTAAAAATATTATGACGTCATATGGTTACAACAATTTAATAGAAGTATATGACTACAATCATTTAAAACGGGCACTGGATAAACTGAAGTCCGCATCATAATAATTTATGTAATCTGCCCTTAAAGAGTACGTCATACACCACGTATACCTCCTATCTTTAGGAGTCGTGACCGGCAAAATTTAAATTGAAGGATACCCGCGTAGACGCTTTTGTGGTCGTTCTTCGGTTTTCGCAAGTTGTTTCTCAATCTTAAGGAGTTTCTTGTTTTCCTGAGCTTCTATTAGTTCATTAGAAAGGTTAGCTGCAGTGTAAAACTTCACATTCATTCCTTGCACCTAAAGACTTTGATGACAAACAAAGAAGAGTTGACCGATATGCAACTCCTCTAAAGCACCCCGCGGAAGAAATGCCCTTTCGTAAAGCCGTCCGGGAAAAGAGACGCCAAGTCAGCCATCCCTTCTTCCGGCATCCAGGCTGTCTTCTTGCCTTCAGAAAGTCTGTCCCAAGCCTCAACGAATAAACGCACAATCCGCTGCACTTGTTCAGGAGTTTGGCGGGTCAATTGCAAGCGAATAGTGGAGAATCCCATGCGCCGGATTTGCGCAAGTTCCCCATAAAGGTTGAGGAGCTTGATATTAAAAAGATGCATGCGGCACTCCTGATCCGTCTCCACTGGAAAATCATAGCGCATGCGATCACGCAGGTAATGCGCTTCCTGCCTGCACGTTCCGGCACAGTGTTGTCCCTTCTTGCCGCCCAAAGTTGCCCCCACCAGGCAGTATTCGCTGACCATCATCTCCAGGTCACCGAAGGTAATCAGCTCTGCCCCGGGCCATTTGGCTAAAGGAGCGAGCTGTGCATGGTTCAGTTCAGGAGAAAGAGTCACTCCTTGGGCACCCAGACGCAAAAAGTAAGCAAGACTGGCTTCATTAAAAACATTTAAAGAATAGTCAATTTCAAACGGCCAAGCCGCAGCAACGGCCCTCATGATCTCCAACTCACCCAGGTTTGAAATCATCAGTTTCGGCTTTTCCGCCCACCCCGCCGCTTTATTAAGATCCGCCAAAAGACCTGCACTCTGAGCCTGATTTAAGACGCGGGGCAAACGCCAAGCACAATCGATTCCGAGCTTACGGCAACTTTCGAAACCAGTACGAATCTCTTCCAGCGAAAACCCACGCCTGGAACGCCAATGTTCTCCGCCAATGAGGATTCGTTTGGCTCCCGCCTTTAAGGCGGCATGAAAAGTGTCAATATCACTCACAGCCACTGAAACTTGCGGGCTGATACAGCTGACACTGTTGACGCTGCTGATATTGCCAATACTACTGCTGACACTGTTGGTACGACCAATACTGCTGACACCGTTGGTACTGCTGATACTGTTGGCGCTACCGGCGCTGCTGGCGCTGCTTATTAAACTTGCCCGTTCTTCCACTTGACGCTGTTTCCAGCGTTCTACCCTCTGACGATACGTTTGCCGGTCAACCTTTGGCCTGGGCTTGTCCTGTAGTAATTCTTCGACTGCCAGGCGGCGCATTTCATTAAGATCACTCACCGGCAGCATGAGGCCCTCATCGACTTCCAACTCCAACTTGTCCAGCCAAAAGGGGGATGTCCCCAAGCGACCTAACTGTTGGAAGGCATAGTCCCGCGTCAGAGGTCTTTTCAAAGCCGTTTGGGCTGCGCTCGCTGAATAAACGGTTACTCTCCGCTCTCCCTCCATGACATCCAGGCGTAATTTCTCCCCGACATGTCCTGCCAGGCGCATAGTCAGTGGTCTTTTACGTTGCTCCCGTCCCTCCTGGAAACTTACTCGAGCCTTTTCCATTAACAACGCATCATTGGTCTTAAAGACCCGGTCACCCGGCTTAACCATCCCAAAAAACTCTATCTGTACAGTTTCGCCGTGTAATCCTTCTTCAACTTCCGTCTGGCCCTTCCATATTTTCCCGACCGTAACCCCTTCCCGTCCACGACCAGTCCAAAATTCAATCCCGTCGCCAGGGTGCAAAGCAGCCTCCAGCTTGAGGGATAATCGCCCGGAGTCTAAGCGTACCACCCGCCCGAGACGAGTCCCCCGGTTGTTCGGACGGCTATAGCTCATAAGTTCTGCGCCGGGGTTCTCCCTGAAATACCCGCTGGTAAAATCCCGGTTAAACACCTGCAATAATTCCTGATGCTCGCCTGGGGTTAGCAAGGGAGTATCTGCCCTGCCTTCTCTCTGCTCTCCGCTCCGGTCTATGGCCTGCCGATAGAGTCGAATAACAGTAGCTACATACTCCGGCCGTTTCATTCTACCCTCAACTTTAAGAGAATGCACGCCGATTTGCTTTAACTCGGCTAATTCCTCAGCTAAATTTAAATCCCGAGGGCTTAACAAGTGTTCCCCCAGGTTCTTTTGGCATAAACCGTCATTTGGGTGCTGGCATGGGTTTGCATTTCCGGAAGAATAGTCCGAATTAGCTCTGCGACCCCCACATCCTGCAAGATCACGGCATCGACCCCGATTTCATGTAAGACAAAGAGATAGTCCAACAGTTCCGGAAACTCCTGGTCGGCAATCAGGATATTTACAGCCACATACACCTTAACCTGTCGTTCATGGGCATAACAGACCGCCTTTTGCAACTCTTCTAAAGCGAAATTGGCAGCACTTGCCCTGGCACTAAAGTTTTTCCCTCCGAGGTATACTGCATCCGCGCCATTTTCCACCGCCGCTTTGAAGGCCTCATAACTTCCGGCGGGAGCCAAAAGCTCCAGTGGCCGGGATTTCATAGTTTTTATCTCATTCATAAGATTATTACTCTCATTTCCTGACAACCGTCTGATTAATCCAACATAGGGCTTAGAGATGGACAATAACTTTATTATAATTGTTTACTATTAATTTGTACAATCGCTGCAACGTCTGCTGGAGTTTCTTCGTTTACTGTAAGAAATAAATCTATGTCCTCATTGACGGAATCAATTAGAGTAAACGTGGCAATTCCTGAGGCATCTGTAATGCCTGGATAATTCGTTCCGCCTTGTAAGATCTCCTGCCGATCATTATAAACGTTCTGACTTTTATAAAAACTCAGTATCTTTTGTAGCGAATCGTGGCGGTTTTTGCAGTGTGTTTTTGTTGTTTTCGTTTTCCGGTCACAGAAATTGCGCCGAATTTTCCAGCTGAGGATGGACTATTTCACCAAGTTCTTTATATAGTGACATGGTCTTATCAGGGTGGTATAATATGTATGTACATACATTCAGGTGGATATCTAAAGAATTGATTTTTTTAAAAGGAAGTATGGTTCTAGCGCCATTGATATCATCATTCTATGGTATTTTGATATATCTGTATCTTGAAAAAGGGACGCAGCACAGTATGCCTCATGTTCATGCCATGTATAACGATTATGAAATGTCCATTGATTTTGACGGCAATATTTTAGCGGGCGAACTGCCCAGAAAACAAACAAAGCTTGTTGAAGCATGGGTGCTTCTGCATAGTGATGAACTAAGAGCTTCATGGAGAGCTTACAGAGATGATGGCGAGTTGATTAAGATTAGAGGACTGGAGTGAGCAATAATGCGTCCGAGAGCAATTGCGGTGAAACCTCTTGATGATTTCAAGTTGCTGGTCACCTTCAGTAATAATGAAAATAGAGTGTTTGACGTAAAGCCGTATTTCGATTTCATTTCATTTAAAGAATTGCAAAAACTTGCCCTTTTCGAGACTGTGCACATTTCTGGTCTTTCAGTCGAATGGCAAAACGGTGTTGATATCTGTCCGGATGAGCTTTACTATGACAGCGTTATGCGGGAAGATCCCCCATCCGATCAGCCTTCCCACGGGGTCTGACCCAATGTCATAACATTTTCCATCTTTGGTAACAATGATATCATATAGAAAGTAAAAACATCCACGGATATCGTCCGTGGATGTTCGTGTATGTTAGACTGCTGGGTCATACTTTCTGGCGACCGAATACTTTCTTGGACTTATTGTAAGAGACATACAAATCCTTTAAACTTAAGTGACCTGCAAACTTTTGTAGTCAGTTGGTCAAAGTTGCAGCCAGTTTCGGCCGCAAGACAGAAGCTGTTCGACAAATTTCGGGAAGTACCAGTCCCCTGCGGGAGGAGAAGCAACCCCCGAAGGCGGACTCCGGATGCCTTTTCCGACCCGAGCATCTGATATCGTGGCAATTCTATATTTTTTAGCTTATATGGCTCCCAAATGAATTGTTTTACTCGTATCACAATAATTAACCAACGTTGGTGACCTCCCAAATATGTTTAAAACCAAATTTCAATTCAGTAAGCCAAATAGGCTCTAGGAAATGAACGATCCGTTTATGAAATACCTAGGGGTTTAGTTTCAGTTTAATGGTTATCGTTCTCTTATTGTTCGCTGCATCTTTGAGTTCAGCTGTAAAGTTTATTATATTGATACTTCTTAACATTGCTACACTAACTCCAGGTGTCCCGGTATCATCCAACCCTAATAAAGTTTTAATGGTAACATTAGCTACGCCATTTGTGAATTGAACTGTTCTGGAAGACGTGGTTCCGCCAATAGTAACGCTCATCGTTGCTTCCTTCGCATCCTGATCTGCTACAATGTTCATACTAGTGAAGTATTTATCATTTGCTTCGCCCGAGAGGTCAACCTGCCAACTCCCGTCCAATTGTTTCACGGCGTTAACCGTGCCTCCGCCTATGGTTGCACTGGCGGATTGTACTTCAGGCGCGGTCATGGCACCTAACGTCAGACACCTCCACACCGTCATCTTATTTATCGCTGCATCTTTGATCTCTGCTGTGAAGATCGTTAGGCCGTAACTTCTTAAGGTTGCTTTACTTAATCCTGGTTTGTCCGTATCTAGCTATCCAAGCAACTCGTGAAAACTGACA
>NZ_JCAIJG010000113.1:0-32800 GCF_059735615.1 Desulfosporosinus sp. Tol-M2 | reverse complement strand
CCCTGAGTCCCTTGGATACCTTGCGTTCCTTGAATACCCTGAGCTCCGTCGACTCCTGCTGTCCCCTGAATGCCCTGGGTTCCTTGGATGCCTTGCGTTCCTTGAGGTCCTGTAGGCCCTGTTATTCCCTCTGAACCGATTACATCTAATTCTTCAGCAACCATGCGATGGGCCGTTGTCAAATTCCCGGCAGCATTTTTCCCCCAAGCTGTAATCTCCACAGCATCAGAACTATTTAGAAATTGAAACTCAAAAGCATCAAACTGCGCGAAATAGTTTCTGGTTGCTACTTCACCAGGCGCCAAGGTAAAAAACTCCAGGACATACTGTGTTTTTGTAACTCCCGTCAAGTAAAACCCAAAAATTTGAATGACAGCTGTTACCGTATCATCATTTGTTATCCTGACCGTAAGCGTAGAAGTTGATCTTACCCCCGCAACTAAAGGATTATCGATTAATCCTGTAGTTAAGAAAGCCATTACCCCATCTCCTTAATTTATTAATTTCGCATTAATTAAGAGCTTCTAACCTCTTTGGCAACTACCCGATGATCCGTTGTGAGGTTTCCAATTGCGTCTTTCCCCCAAACAGAGACTTCTACTGCCTCTGAGCTAACAAAGAATTGAAACTCAAAAGCATCAAATTGAACAAAATAATTTCTCAAAGTCACTGTTCCTGCGGCGAGAGTAAAAAACTCTTCAACATACTTCACCTTTGTCGTTCCACTTTGAAAAAATCCCTCTATTTGAATTGCTACAGTGGAAGTATCATCATTTGAAATATTTACGGACAGCGTTGAACTTGGTCTAATGCCCGCAACCGCAGTGTTATCGAATAAACCCGTTGTTAAATATGGCACATCACTCCGCCTCCCAAATTATGGATCTGTTTATTTTATTATTTTTGTCCCCTTTTGGTTACTTATTTCATTCAACTTTAGTCTTGAATTCATACCTATAACAGCTACTCCGCACCACGTTGATCGTGATGCGGAGTTATTTCCTACAAACTACTTATTGAGTATTTTTCAAATTCTAAGTGCGTCTTTTTATTTATAGTTCATCTGGGGGGAATTAAACAGGGCGTACCTTATCTTGGTGGGTAATCCACTCAACAATTTTATGACACCTATCAAATACAACGAAAATACTCGGGGAATCTACTACTATTTCCGAAAATATTTCCAGCCATTCTGGCGAAACTTGCTTAAAGGCCGCTGTTCCATCAAACAAGATTACTGCCCAAATAATTTTGTGATGTTTTACAATGAATAAACTGTCTTCAATGAACCCTTTACCACCTTGCGGGCATATCTTGCAACCACAGTTAGGCTTATATTGTTGAACCGAATCTTGTACCTCTTGGAATAGCTTGGAATAGTTTTAATTCTCGCTCGTCCATTACATTGCCTCCCACAATTTTTCTTGATAGAGGGACTGGCTCCCCCCTCACTTCCAATATATGACAAGCATTTAAAGTTGTTCCAATTTACCCCATTCTCTCCCAACGTTCCTTACAATAGTACCCATCCTGGAGAAGTATAAGTTTTTATTATATTCCCACTCCGGAGGATCCTCATAATAATCTTGTGCTCGGGGATGAAACAAGTGCACTGTTATCGCATCCGTCTGACAATAACTGCAACCATTTCTCAATAGTCGCTCGATAAAATCACTGTCATCATAGGCAATTCCCACAAAATCTTCGTCATATCCCCCAATCTCAAAAAACTGTTGGCGATGCATTGCCATTAAGAACGGCATTCTCGTATCCAAGCCAGTACATTTATTTAAGATATCTAATTCAAACATCCCATTCTGCTCATGAATATGCCCGAGAAAAGCTCCATCACGATCATCTTTCCCAACGGGAATTCCCAACAATTTAGAATGATCCAGGATAGACCTGGTAAGACCTGCAATCGTTTGGTTGATATGGAACATTTCAGCGCAACAGAGGACTAAAATATCTCCGGACGATTGTTTGACTCCAATATTGATTGCAAAGCCGGGAATTCGCCAAACCGGCTCAGCTTCCAGATTTCTTTGTCCGGTAAATATATATTTCAGATTAAGTTTCTCCTTATACTCGTTACAGATCTCCTCAGTTTCGTCTTGTAATCCATCGTTAACCACGATGGTTTCAAAATCAAAGGGTATTGCCTGTTGAGATAATGAATATAGACCCCATTTCAACAAATGCATTCTCTGAAATGTTGTCATAATAATGGATACTTTATGATGGTTATTTACCGGTTCTACTTTTGCTTTTATCGTTTTTTTTACACCCATGAGTTGTTGAAAGTCAGTCGTTAGCAAATTGTGCCATTTTTGCATGGAATCCTGAGTAGATAGTTTCTTCTCAATCATGATTCGCCGGGGAGAGAAGGTACGGTTTGGTAATTCTTGAAGAGCCGCTTCGAAGTCCTCCCCAAAAATTCCGCACTCTGCACGCTCTTCTTCGCTATAATCCTTAAAGATGCCTACCTGCCGCATAATCACCGGAACATCACACAAACAGGCTTCAATAGCTGCCAAACACTGAGTCTCAACGGGTGAACCGATAATGAAGAAATCCGCACAGTTTAAGAGCTTAACCAGGAGGGTCTGTGAAATTCTGTTAAACACCCGTACATTAGCCGCGGCATAAGTTTCTTCTGCTTTGGAAACTAAAATCCAAGTGATCTCGGGATGTCGTTCAATACAGGCGCGGACTTTGCTCCACCCTTTAACCTCAGTAAAATCTCCGACAAAGATACCTATTCGCCCTGGACCAAATCCGAGTTCCCGGCGGACTTCCCTTTTGTCAAGGGGCTTAAAGAGTTCCAAATCAACACCCACCGGTATTATCTCAAAGTCATACTCCGGATAAGACAATGCCGTTTGCAAGGAATTGGTAACGAGTTTCGCTGCCCGCCGTAAATTTTCTTCTTGTTGCACGTTTGCCCAGCCCATTGACCTAAGATTGTCCTGTAAAAACGCGATTGTATAACGAGATTGATCAACCGTATTAATAAACGTAGCATTTTGAATGATGACTTCTACCTCCGGGTAATGCGCCTGAATATAATCCCGGGCATTTGCCGCATAATCCCCTTGGCTGCCTGCAAGATACATATCGATACCCACAGAGGCAGGTAAGGCTTCCAGGAGAAAATTCCATAGGACCTTTTCCCCCATGGACCCTGTGACTAGGTCATTACATACCGCTACCTTGATTTTTTTCGATACAACATCTGCCGTTCCCGGGCTATCCAACTCCCCACACTGAAAATGATAAACAATGCTATCAAACGCTGTTTGATGCCTAATCCCTTGGGCCTTCAGTTTCAACATCAAGACATTATCCCCTGAGATACATGCTTCTCCAAGTCGAGCAATGACCGGATGATGGAAATCGCTGCCTGGGACAATATTTCCTTCCGGATAACCCCCAACCCGCTCAAAATGTTCCTTTCGGATGAAGAGGGGCATATAGAGACCGCCATCAACCACTTTGGACTCCGCTAAATTGTGGGCATACTGTTGAAATTCTATTTCCTGGTATGCCTTATAATCCCGACCGAAATCTCTTTCCACACCGTATTGACCGCTTCGCAGCTTCCCGGACTCCACTAATCGAGAGGAGACACAATTCTCCCCATTATAGGCCTGCCATAGACTATCAAACCAACCTGGCGTAAACGCCATATCCGAATTGATGAAAACGACAAAATCTCCCCGCGCCTTGCCGGCTGCATAATTGTATGCTCGATAAACATTGTTGATAAACCATTCTGTTTGCTGCTGGGGAGTATTTGTATAAACGTAATGAGGGATATAGTTATCCCGCAGATAGGTGAGCACTGTGGAGTTCGCATCATTCGCTATGAAGAAAAACTCCTTATCCGTCATATCTGTATATTGAAAGACCTGCTCATGAACGAATTTCAACCATTCGACACTCTTGTAGACTAAACAAATCAGGCTGAATTTTGGTTTAAAGACTTCTTCCCGGTATTGTTCGACATAGGCTAAAGACTCCGCAAAAGTTAATGGCGCAGGCTGCCCGTCATCCACCCACAAGCCTTCCGGGAAGAAATGCTGATGAACTTTCTCCACGACCAACTGTTCTTCACTGATTAAACGATCAAGCATCTCATACCCTCGTTGTCCGTGCGATCTATAAACAAGATACTTATGCGCCAGGCGTTGTTTGGAGGAAAAGCCGTAATGCAGGACTTGGATTTTTTCCGTCCACATCATAGTTCGTATTGTGGAAGGATAAGGCGGTTGATGAAGTCCTGGTTTAGCTTCTTCAAAGCTTAGTCCTGGGACAACCCGCCAGAGACGACAGAACCAACCTGTATCAAATAAGCTATCCAGCCGCCTCCAGGAATGACTGCGCCATAAGTTGATTTCATGAAAACATACCGCATCAAATTGCTGTTCCTCACATAGTTGACACATCTCTTGAAGATGCTCTACGGCATTGGCTGTCAATACTTCGTCCGCATCCAGCCATAAAATAAAATCCGGGCTCAGCTTTAAAGCTTCCTGTAACACGAGTTGCTTATGACTACGCTCGTTGGCAAAATCATTTTTTGTTGACCGAAGAACATAGGGTGTTTGGGTCAACATATATTCATAGCTGCCGTCCGTACTCCCATCATCATAGACAACCAAGCTCTCCACGAGCGGTTGGATATAACGCACGAACCTCTCCAAATTCCCTTTGAGCAGTTCATTAAATATTTGACAAATACCCACAATTCTATAGTTCATCGCAAGAGTTCTCCCTCTTCCTGATTATTTTGCCCGAGTATCAAGTGGTGTTTTCTTAACAAGCTTTCTGTTTCTTCCAAGGACATGAGAAAATCACCGGAGCTATATTCTTTCGACAACGCTTGTTGGCCCATCTCCGCCTCAAACAGTTCGGGAAGCATCGGCTTAATCGCATAATAATCACCACGATCATACGCTCGCCACGCCTCTTCTTCCGAAATCAATATTTCATGGACCTTTTCGCCGGGACGGATTCCCGTATAGTTAATAGCTATTGTTCGATCTCCGATTAAAACCTTGGCAAGATCACCGATCCGGGCCGCGGGGATTTTCGGTATAAATATTTCACCGGGCTTAGCCCCTTGAAGAACCGCAAAAATTGTATCCACGGCACTTTCCAAGGGCAATAAAAATCTCGTCATTTCCTTGGTCGTAATTGTTATCGGCCCTCCGTGCTTAAGTTGTTCATGAAATAAAGGGATGACAGACCCCCTCGAGGCAAGCACGTTACCATAGCGCACACAAATAAACCTCGTCTTGGGAAGCATCACATTCGCAGCGATCAAGATCCGCTCTTGCATAGCCTTGGAGATCCCCATGGCATTGACCGGTTTACAGGCTTTATCCGTAGAGACTCCGACAACAGTTTCAACTTTAAGACTATTTTCACCAATGGCTCGTATTATATTTTCCGGACCAAGCACATTGGTCTGAACCGCTTCATACGGAAAATACTCACAGGAAGGCACCTGCTTTAGAGCAGCGGCATTGATGACAATGTCTGCACCCCTCAAGGCAGAACAGACGGAATGATAATCCCGGATATCCCCAATTCTAAACTCGATTAAGCGAGCAAAATTGTCATAGATCACTTCATCGGTCACATTTTGTTTATGCTGGTATTCGACCCGCATAGCATGCTGCTTAGCTTCATCACGCGAAAAGATGATAATTTTCTTAGGGGAACCAAGTTCTTTTTGTAAAAGCCTACGGGTTAACACTTTGCCAAGTGAACCTGTACCTCCGGTAATCACAATCACCTTGTTATCGAAAAGTTCCATTATTCTTCCCCCTTGGCTTAACCCTTTTGATATGGGCCTTGTAAATAATCTTGATGCATTCTGCGCACCAGCTCCGTCCAGATCGGCGGATTGTAGCCCGTTAAAGAACGGAAGCTTGATGAATCTAACGATCGATCCAGGTAAAAACTGTCCTCCGGTTCGATCTCTATTTTTTTACCGTATTGAACATTGATCAGTTGAAGTAACTCGTATTTAGAAATAGGATCTGAGGATACGTGGTAAAGCCCCGACATCCCCGGATTAGGGATCACAAAATCCCCGATAATTCGAGATAATTCAACCGTTGGAAAGCCGGAATATATGACCTTTTTGAAACCCCGTACTTTTTCTTTCTGACTTAGAAACCATTCGACTAAACCATAGCTGCCTTTCAGTTCATGTCCAATTATTGATGTGCGCAAGGTAACACAATGCGGGTAGTCTACCTCACCAAGAAGTTTAGTTCTGCCATAAAGATCGGTGGCATTGGAAAGATCACTTTCTGCATAGCTCCCTTTCTCTCCATCAAAGACACAATCTGTACTGATATGGATCATGCGCGCACCTACCGCCCCGCAAAGCAAAGCGATGCGATGCGGCAAAAGTGCGTTACCGGTTATTGTTACTAAGGGGTCTTCCGCCTCAGGTATTTGCTTGATGATGCCGATGCAGTTGATGACAAAATCTGGCAATACATCGGCGAAAACCTGCACAAGACGATCTGTTTGATTTATATCCACATCTCGGCGCACCTTCTTGAGCTGATCCTTTGGTAACCAACTGACTAATTCCTGCGCAGATCGAACCGTAGCAAAGACATCAAGACCAGGATTCCCTGCAAGATAGCGAAACAGGGTATGCCCTAACATCCCTGACCCTCCCAAGATCAATACCTTGCTCATGTCGTTTTCACGCTCCTTTTTACACTGAACTCCAATAACTTATACTTTCTTATAGGCCAGGGAAAAGCTGCCGCGCCCTCTTTATAGCTGGTTCTGTAAAGTTTGGCGGCACAAATAAACTCCCATTTTGACCGTGCCAACGATAACCTAAAAGCAGTTCATCAAGAAATCCGCACGGATAACTTCGAAGCAGACGGAACCACAACTCATAGTCGTGCACCGTCGTCATACTTTCATCAAAGAACCCCACCTGATCCAGGGCAGCCTTGCGGATCATGACGGAAGATCCATTGATAAAACAGCCTTCGATCAACTTGGTGACCATCTCCCTCTGATCTCGATAGAACGGAGAGTGCACCTCATATTGCTTACTTCCTGCTCCATCAATCACCACAAAACTGGTATAACTGAATCCCAGCCCCGGCTCTTTCTCCATTAAAGCTACCTGTTTGGCGACCTTATCGGGTAAAAAAATATCATCTGAACTCAACCAGCAAACGTATTTTCCTGTTGCACGGGTAATGCCAAAGTTCAAAGCGCTGGCGGTTCCCCCATTATCCTTATAATAATAATGAATCCAAGGTATATACGGCATCAGGACTTCTTGTGTTTTATCCGTTGAGCCATCATCAACAACAAAGATCTCCAGGTTCGGATAACTCTGATCAAGGACACTTTTTACCGCAATGCCCACATATTGTGCATAATTATACGTGGGTATAACTACACTGACCTTGGGCATCGTCATCGTGGTCTCCCTCCATAGACGTTCTTCATCCACTCGACGGTTTTGGGTAACCCTTCTTCCAGGAGCACCCTCGGATTGTGACCTAAATCAAGGGTCGCTTTGCGAATATCCGGTCGTTTACTGACTGTATTATGCTTATCCTCGGGGAGATTCCTGACCAGTCCCGGAGACCCACCGGTATACTTCAGCACGAGATTACTTAAATCTTGAACACTTCGGTATTCTGTTCCCCCAAGGTTATAAACCTCTCCCGGTTTAAATCTCTCAACCGCATTGGCCATGCTGGGAATCAAATCGTCAATATACATAAATACGCGCGAATAGCCTTCGAACACATCATAGGGTATCCCCTGTAGGGCACGGTAAACAAATAAACAGACCACACTGCGATAGGGATGATAGTATTCTCCGGGCCCATAGGCGTTAAACAGGCGCAACCTGACAATCGGAGATTGATATTTCTTTTCAAAATTAGTGATTTGTACTTCGTTTACCCATTTGCTTAAAGCATAGTCATTGTGCTGAAGAATCGTTTTTCGCATAGGGAGCTCTTCACTGAGCAAGGGCTCCGATGTTTCTCCATAGATTTCTGAGGAACTCGTAAAGACAAGCTTAAAACCCTTTTTCAACTGCCACTCCAGGATGTTGCGTGTCCCGATGACATTGGTTTTCCAAAGTGTATCGTAATAGTCTTCTCCGTTAATCCGGCCAAACTCCGCCGCCAAATGGTAGACCAAATCGAACGGCTGTTCAAAAATACCTTCCAACTGCCGATACTCACTAATGTCTGCCCGACAGTAGCGCTCCCCGGCATGGTGTTGTAAATCCACTCCCCACACTTCGTGCCCTCTATTTTTCAGTTCTTCCACTAATGGGGCGCCTAAGGTACCTCTGCTCCCCGTGACGAGAATCTTTGCCACTTTACATCTGCCCCCTTTGATAGCGCTTTATCTGCTGCTATAACTGCTTAAACTCTTTTTTAGCCTTTTCGAGATCAGACATCGTCCCAATGTCAAACCAAAGATCTTGACTCTTATAACTCACCACCTGAGCCTTTTCCTTAAGGAGTCTCTGAACCAGATCTGGCATATCAAAACGTTCATTTTCCGGAATTAAGGACAGTATCCGCTTATTAAGCACGTAGATGCCCATACTGACCCAATAATTAGTTGTAGGTTTTTCCGAATAGGCTATGACTCGGCCCTCCTTAAGCTCTAAAACTCCAAGCGAGGAACCGACTGACTTATTCTGAACAGCAACCGTCAGATCTGCATGAGTCGCCAGATGGTGCTCATATAACGCCCTGAAATCCAAGGTTGTCAATTCGTCCCCATTGACAACCAAAAAATTATCCTCTAAATCCTTAACCATTCTCAACGGACCCGCAGTCCCCAACGGATTAGTTTCCACAAAATAACGAATCGTCAAACCAAAACAACTCCCATCCTGGAAGTACAGCTTAATGAAATCTGCCAGATACCCCAAACACATGATAATTTCATTAACTCCTGCCAGCTGGAGTTGACGCACCAGAATCTCTGCTATCGGTTTGTCTCCAATGGGAAAAAGGGGTTTGGGTAAAATGCGGGAAAATGGATCTAACCGTCCTCCACGACCACCCGCTAAAATAATGGCTTGCACTGTATTTCCCTTCTTTATCTTTTCAAATTTGATATTTTCCGACCTGGAAACGATTCAAATGAGTGGCAATCCACGCCATTGTCCTTTTTAGCCCTTCTTCCAAAGAAACTTGCGGTCCCCACCCCAGCGTTTCTTTTGCCAACCGATTATCCGCCAAAAGACGGTTCACCTCACTACGGTTCGGACGGACCCTAGACTCATCCACAACAATTTTTGCCGAGCTTCTTAGCATCTTAATAATCTGGGAAGCTAGCTGGCCAATCGAAATCTCCTGTCCTGAACCCACATTAATAACCTTTCCAACCGCCGCCCGCTTCTGCGCTGCTTTCATAAAACCGTCCACAGTATCCGTTACAAAGGTAAAATCACGTAAAGTCTCAGTATTACCAAGACGTATTTCTTCACAGGCAAGAACCTGAGTAATTAGCGTCGGAATGACTGCCCGCGCTGACTGCCGCGGCCCATAACAATTAAACGGTCTAACCGTAACGACAGGTAAGTCGTAGGAAGTAAAAAAACTTTCCGCTAACTTATCCGCCCCGATTTTACTAGCTGAATAGGGAGACTGACCCTGAAGAGGATGAGCTTCATCGATTGGGACATAACACGCAGAGCCGTACACTTCACTTGTAGATGTATGAACGATTTGAGCCACTCCGTGATCACGTGCTGCGGTAAGAACATTAAACGTCCCCATAATATTGGTTTCCACGACCTCACGAGGGTTTTTATAGGAATAGGGAATTCCCACCAAAGCGCCTAGGTGAAAAACTGCATCGCAACCTTTTACCGATCGTTCTATGACATCCGCGTCCCGCAAATCTCCCGCGATGATTTCGAGCTCTTCAAGTACCCCGGGCTCTAAATCCTCCAAATTCCCACGACCGTCTCTGGAATTATAACGAACAAAGGCTCGGACTTTTGCTCCTGCTTTGACTAAAGCCTCTGTCAAGTGACTGCCGATAAAACCGCCGGCTCCTGTAATCAAGACCTTTTTTTGTTCCCACATCACACTCTTCCTTTCCTCCTTCTGCCGCAATTAATATATCGTATGTTAAGGTTTGTTTATCTGACACATGTTGCCACATCAAAGGATGTGGCAGCATACATTACCAATAAACGTCTGCTTGGAGGAGGTTTATCTATGAAAATTGTTATTCCCGCACTAAGTTTGGAAAAGGGTGGCGGAGCCCGCTTTCTATATCAGCTGGCGAATGCTCTGGTAGATCGTGGCCAGAACGTTGAATTTATCATGCCAAAAGACGGTATCTTAGACTGGCCTGTGCGCGCAAAAATAACCCGAGTGAAGGAATTAACCCCGAGCTCCTTCCCCTCGGCTGACTTTATTCTGCCAAATTTCTACCCAACGGTAATGCCTGCCTGGCAATCCAAAAAAGGCCAGGTCGTTCGCCTGAGCCTTGTCTACGAGCCCTTATGTCTCCCCAATGCGGATGTCTCCAAAGCCACTTATTCCATCAATATGCCGATAGTAACGATCTCTCAATGGCAACGTCGGCTTATTCTCTCCGAAATAGGTCTTGACTGTTCAGTTATTTCCGGTGGCGTAGATTCGGCTTTTTTCCACCCCTACCCTAAGCGCTCTGCCCAAACAGGCCGAAAAACTATTTTTTATATTATGCGGGGACCGGGCTATACCTGGAAAGGGAATGCCGACTTTCTGGAAGCCTGTGCTCGTTTAAAAGACCGCATACCTGATTTTGACGTTTTGGTTGTGAATCCTGAGCAGCAAGCGTTGGATACCTCGTTCCCCTATACAACCATGACCGCGGCCAGTGATCACGAAATGGCCCTACTCTACGCCCGTGCAGACCTTTTTGTCTATGCTTCATATTATGAATCCTTCGGTTTACCCCCCCTGGAAGCGATGGCCTGTGGTACAGCGGTAATAACCACCGATTGTGGAGGAAACCGTGATTACACCAGAAACGGAGAAAACTGTATCGTTATTCAACCGAGCGATGTTTCCGCCTTAACCGACAATATGTATTACCTCTTGACCAACAACAATGAACGCCAACGTCTAGCCGATGCTGGTCACCATTTTGCACAAAACTGGACGTGGCAACGCACCGCAGACCAACTGATCTCCGTTCTAATGCAAATAAGTAAGGGGCAGTAGTTCCCCGGAAACGCCTTGCTTGCGGGCCTACATGCCGCTCTTTTGCATCATAAGAGCAAGCAACCCCCCAATCGCTCCCACCCCCGAAACCCCCAAGCCGAAGAAGTTTCTTAGCAGAGAGAGCACGGAGAGAGTTAAGTTTGTTTAGTCTCAATTTAATATATGCAACAATTGGGACAAAGTTACAATCCAGATGAAAACTACTTTATTCGCTCCAAAAGCCTCAGATATTTTGGAGCAAGCGAATCCCACCCGAAGGTTAAAGCCCTCTCCCGGCCCCTAGCTGCAAGGGACCGCAAAAGAGAAGGATTGTCAAAGGCTGTCTTTAAAGCATCTGCCAACTGCTTTTCATTCCCGCCTTCAAAAGTTAGAGCACATGAGTTAGAGACTAGTTCTGCCAGACCCCCGGCTCTTGACACGATTAAAGGAGTCCCGATCGCCATCCCCTCCAAGGCCACCAGTCCATAGGCTTCTCGCCGACTCGGAACAATGAGACAAGCTGCGCGTGCCATTAATTGTCTTACTTCTGAACCTGGCTTCCAGCCGTGAAACTGAACATAAGCTCCCAGCCGCTTCGATTGAACAAGTTGTTTCAAGTAATCTTCATAATTGTCTGCTCCCTTGCCGACAACATTTAATCGAATTTGTCGCCCGCTTTGCCGGATTAAAGCCATGGCATTGATCAAATCTTCTATCCCTTTATAGTCCGTAAGTCTGCCCACGTAGAGAAACTCAATTGAGTTTGCATGCCTCCATCGTTCCAAGGGTAGGGAAATACCAAGCGGCAGAACCTCAGTTTTGGAAAGGTATTGGGGGAAACGCTCCGCCAGATAGTTTCTTTCACTCTCACTAATGAGATGAATGCATTGACAACGCATGAGAAGTTCTTCTTGAATGGTAAACTGCGCTTGCAACTCAGGTTCTGGACGGTTTCCTAGCTCTTGGCGTAAAAATGAATAAACGGTATAGAGAATTGGAATGACTCCTCCTGAAAGGGTATAAGCCAGAGGGGTAAAATTGATGGCATGACTGTGAATTAAATCCCACGGCTGATTAAGCTCAGGAAATTCCTGACGCACAACATCCGTCTTGATCATCCCTAAATTCCCAAAATAGTGGCTGGTACGAGGTAATCCCAGCACTTTAATCTGTCGTCCTCTCAAGTCCCAGCTAGATGAGGTCCCATCACTGCGTGGTAAGATAATCGTCTGTTCAAAGCCTAAACGATCCAACATATAGAGCATGCCTGTAGCCGCCGTACCCGCTCCACCAAAGCTTTCTTCTTCAAATTCATTGGTCAACGATAAGACTTTCATCATTATCCCCCCACACCCACATCCTATGCGACAAGCCTTAAAAAGTGCTAAACAAGCCACAAACCCTTAATCTTTAAAGAAACCTTTCCCTTTTTTCCATATTGTTTACCCTTTGAGCTCTACCTACATATCTTATATGGAATAAAAGTCCTTGGACGACTAAGTATCTAACATGACCCGAACAAGAATGTTTGAGGTTAGAACACCGCCATGACTCAAACAGGACGTTTGAGATTAGTAGCGCCGCCAAGGATGGCCAAATGCCGTATGGCAAGGTGACGAGATAGCTAGCTGCCGTATGGCAAGGAAGTAGCGTAAGAGGAGGTTACAAATGCCTACATTTATATATCCGCCCTCAATCCCCTGGAATTGGATGTTTCAACGCCCACAGCAGTTGTTATGTCAATTTTCCGCATCGGGCCAGACTGTTCTTTACGAGGACCTCGGCAACTTTCTCCAACCAGGGATTAGGAGCTTATCCCCAACCTTACTTCTTTGCCAAGGGATTTCCGCCATGACTATTCCCCATCCACAACCACGCATTCTTTGGTTAACCGTTCCCTCGCACATTAATTTAATTCATTCCTATAACCCAGATCTCGTTATTTATGATGCTGTGGATGAACCCAAAGAGGAATTTGCCAGTTGGGCACCCTATTTCCCAGCTATCCTCGAAAGAGCAAATCTAATTTTTTGTAGTGGGCAAAGCATTTTTGATTATTTTTCGAAACGTCATCCGCAAGTTTGCCTTGTCCCGAACGGCGTAGATTACGTCCATTTTTCGCCCACACCTAAGCAACGTCCAACTGATCTTCCGTCAGGTAAACCCATCATCGGCTACAGTGGAGCAATAGCCCCCTGGGTCGATTGGGAATTGCTTAGGACCGTGATCCAAGGAAGCCCAGAATTTAACTTTGTTTTTCTTGGAGCCCTCTTTCAACTCAATAAATTTCCCCTCAAATTTAAGAATGTTTTCTATTTAGGTCTGAAAGCTTATCATCAACTCCCCGCTTATCTTCATCACTTTGATGTTGCGCTTATTCCCTTTCTTCAAACAGAAATGACCAAGGGGTGCAACCCTATCAAACTCTACGAATATTATGCAGCAGGAATCCGGGTTCTTGGGACACCGCTTGCTGAACTGCTTACCGTTCCGAACATCAATCTGGAAAGTAACCCTCAATTATTCTCCCTGCGCCTACGTTATTTATTGGAAGGAAAGGATTTCAGCAAAGCTGAACGAATGGCTTACGCCCAAGCTAACGACTGGGGTGAACGGGCCGGAAGGATGCTTCAACAAATCTTTCTCCAGGCTGATTAAATGAAAAATAAGGTGTAACACCCTACTCTACGATCGAATAGTATACGTTGAAAGTCCTGCTCAGTCTTATCTCATTTTTCGAATCAAAAAAGGGGGGGAATACACACATGCTATTTGAAACCCATGCCTGGGTAACACTCGACAACGCCGTCGCTATATATAATGTTTACAGCGATGTGCTTGTCGCCACCATCCCCGTGGGGATTGCTCCGGCTTTCCCAAAACGCACGCCGGATGGTACAAAGGTTTTAGTTCCTAACTTTGGCAGCAACTCCGTCTCCATCTTATGTACTGCAACAAATCATGTCTTAGCAACGGTCCCGGTGGGTCTTGCCCCTACATCAGTAGCGATTGACCCGACCAGCACAACAGCGTACGTTACAAACTCTGGAAGCGGAACTGTTTCCGTCATTAGCATTCCGACCCACACAGTTGTAAGCACCATTACCGTTGGCACAGGCCCTGTTGATGTCACTATTGCCCGTGATGGCAGCCACGTCTACGTAAGCAATAGCGGCAGTGATTCGGTCTCTGTCATCAACCCAGTAACTAATACCGTCATCACAACGATCGCGGTAGGTACTTCACCCAATGGTTTGGCCGTTAGCCTGGATAATACAAAGCTCTTTGTTGTCAATAGTGGCAGCAACAACGTCAGTGTCATTAATACCTCGACCAATGCAACTTTAAGCCTAATCCCAGTCGGTTCGAACCCGCAAAAAATCGCGGCAAATCCCGTGAATCCTGTCTTTATGTATGTGACTAACTTTGGTTCAAACAGTGTTAGCGTACTCTCGACAACCGGGCTTAATGTAATAACGAATGTTTCCGTAGGAATCAACCCGCGCGGCCTGGATGTTACCGGTGATGGCACGCAAGTATGGGTTGCTAACGAAGGCGATAGTTCGCTCAGTATCATTAACACCAGCACGAATACTATTGCAGCTGCGCTTCCAACTGCCTTCCCACCCCGGGGTGTTACCGTGGGCAGAGTTGGATCTGCATTATCGCCCAGTGACCCCATTGACTTGACTGACCCTTATCAACTGGAAGAAGTAACAGAATCTGTTTGTATCATTGTTGAAAAAGTTTATGCCAGCTGCTTACAAAGGGAATGCTTCCCTGCCTTTACCATCTCCCTGCCTTCAAGTGGTGTGCCGCCGTTTACCTTTATCAGCATGACCTTTGCTACGGGTGTGATCGTTCCCGGTAGTATCGTCATAACACCCATTCCATCCCGCCCGAATTTCTCAAGAGTTCAGTTCACAATCCAAATCCCTTACACTTTAACCTTGCGGGATTCAACCGGGGCCATATTTACCCTCACGGGTCACCTCCCGGATATTAACAAAGATATCGTGATGTACTTCCCACCAACTCGTCCAGAATTTGACTTTAACCTGCGCGTTGAAACGAGAACCGAAGTATTGACCAGCCCGTTGTTCACAATGGCTACAATTCAGCTTGCGATAGGAAGCTTTGTGATAACTAAAGTGACCGGCTTAGTACAACTTCTTGTTCCAGCCTTCGGGTTCTGTCCAGAACCTCCGGCTTGTGAGGAATTCCCGGATATACCACAAAATCCATGTGTCAATTTCTTTGACACCACTCTCACTCCATTCCCCAGTGATTTCTTCCCGCCACAGCTGGATAGCTGCCAGTAACCTTTTCATCTTCTTGTTGGTCACTCTCTTATGCCTTAAATTCTTGCCCTTCAAGACTGAAAGGGTCGTCCATAACGGCCCTTTCTTTTACCACGGGATTATCAAATATATTTTTATGAAAAACAAAGGAAGTGATCGTATTGGCTTTCCTAAGGAGAACCACGCTTACTCCGCTTCTCCTGACTTATGACCACGAATCCATGTACCTGCACATCGATCCTCAGGGATGTGCTCTTTTCGGTGAAGACAGTCCTGAACCCTACTATCGGATTCAAGAACCACTGCTTCTAGCTCATGGAATCATGACCGATACCAAAACTGTCCATCTCGTCGTCCTTAAAACAAGCGGTGAACTTTGTTATACTCTAATTTCTGGTCCTGCAACACCCCAGACAACGTTAATCGCCAAACTTGATGTCCGCGCCTCAAGATACGAACGACTCTTTCTTTTTCCACAAGGTAAAATAATACATATCTTTTACGCCCATACGCATCAAGCCATTCGAGAGCTCTGGCGTATCGAACACAGTTATTGGGACGGTTCCTCCTGGCACAGTGTTCATTTGGGAGAAGTTGTTCACCCGCGAATACCCCTTTATCACGTTAACTTGGACAATCAGGGGAACCTTCATTTGTTAACTATAACCTTCCAGGGCCGATATTCTCTCCTTTATACCAACCGCTTTAACGGAACCTTTCATCTATGGGGCTCTCTTGCCGAAACACTAAAAATCTCAGGTGAAGTCGTGGATACTGCCGCACTCATGACATCGGATAATGTTCATCATCTTTTCTGGGTCGTAAAGGCACCAAATGGGCAATTTGAACTCCGCACTGCGCAACAAATCGATACCCATGAACTATCCAGCACTTGGCACCCATCGCCCGCCCCTATCAAAACCTTCAATTCTCCTTGGAGAAGTATGGGGATCTTAGAAATCAATGGCGTTCTTTGGTTACTTATCCGAACTGGGGAAGAAATCCTCATGCAAAATGATGGTAAAGGGTGGAAATTAGTATCCTCTCATCCTACCTTCCATCAGCCCTTACAATGGGTATATAAAGGCAGGAAGAATTGTCATCAAACTAGTTGGTTGGAAGACCAAGCTGAGCGGCGCGCTCCGGCCTTTTACCATGAATTGGGCTTCACTTTTAATAAGGAATCCCCTCCTGTATTTACACCCTTACAAACCACCCTGCCCATTTTTACTCAAGCTATTCCTCCAGTTCCAGCCTTTTATCCTGACCTAATATCTCCCAATCTTTCTCCGCCAACTTCAACCACAATAACTGAAAAAGACGAAATCTTAAGTACTCCCTCCCCGATTAAGATAGATGAAGCGCCAAAAGTGCTTGAAGTACTTGAAGCACTTGATGTGCCTGATGTGTCTGATGTGCCTGATGTACTCGAGGCGCCGGATACACCGGAAAATTCATCAGAAGATATCTTACTATCCCAACCTGTGAAAGAAAACGTCGAACTCGACCGCTTAATTACTTCAGTAGCTCATCTCGAACAAGAAAGTTCTAATCTAAGTCTAGTTCTTCAAACTATGCTCGCGAAGTTTGATCAAATCCTTGGGGCAATTTCGGACAATGTTATTCAACCCAAACAACCCAAGAAATCCAAACAAAAACCATCTCGTACAGAAGAATTAGAATATCCACAAACCGTTTTAGAAACCCCTTTTGAAGAACCTGATCCGGTTAAAGAAGCCATGTCCAATCTTGAAAAGGAAACCAAAAGTCTATCTCAAGTCCTTCGGGTTATGCTGGCTAAACAAGAGCAGAGCGACTCTTCTCTGGAAAATCTAGGTATACAGATTTCTCAACTCCAAGAAGAGAAAAAAGAGATTAAAAATAAAGGGGGTTTTTGGAACAAATGGACCACCTAGATTTAGATACTAATCTTGCCGTAATTCTATCGAAGTATCCTCAAGCAGCCAATACCTTCCGTAAATTTGGCATTTCTCCATCTGGTTGAGGGGCCAAGCACTTACTCACTATGAGCGTTGAGCAGGCTGCCCAACGATACCACATTAACCCGGCAACTCTGATTAATTCCCTGGAGGCTGTGATTCGACAGACTAACCATCAATGGGGACACTACTAATGAAGATTCTGTTTTTGAATGATTCATCTCTCTTGCGCCATGGGTTAGCCTCGGGTTTTTCCTCAGTGGATGAAATCCGTTATCACCCAGTCCGCTTGCCGGACTGGGAAGACCGTTTGACTGACTTGTTTAGAACATGGCAGCCAGACTTAGCTTTAGCCGAGGGTGTTTCAATATCCACTGTGGTCGGGAGACTCTTTCCTCTATTACGCCGTCATTCCCTCCCACTCATCTATTGGGCCATAGACGATCCCCCAGACTGGCGCCGCATGTCCCGCCCTTTGGCGCGCGGCACCAGTCTGGTTCTTACCCCGGCGGAAGAATGTCTATCCCTTTATCAGCGGGAGAAAATTCGCGCGCTTTATTTCCACTTTGCCTGTAATCCGGCCTTTCATCAACCTACCGAACCATCGCTTAGACTAACTTGCGATTTGCTTCTTGTTGCCAATTACTATACCACTTATCCTCAAAGAAGAATCGGGCTGGAAACAATTCTCACTCCCTTACGTTCCGGACCGTTTCATTTAAAGGTTTTCGGTAACGAACACTGGCTGGCGAATACGGACCGTTACACGTTAGAACCCGAGGTATATCAAGGATATTTGCCCTATGACCAATTACCCTGTGCTTATTCTTCGGCGAAAATCGTTTTAGGCTTACATTCGGTGATAAATTCTCCCACGATGATGAGCATGCGAACTTTTGAAGCCTTGGGTTGTCAAGCCTTTTTCTTGACACACTGGTCTCAAGCAATCGAAAACATTTTTAAAAACCATGTTCATCTCGTCTGGAGCCGTCATCCGGACGAGACGACTGAGCTTGTGCGTTTTTATTTAAAGCGTGCGGATCTCCGCCAAAAAATCGCCCGTCAAGGTCAGGAGGAAGTGTACCGCAAGCATACCTATCAACACCGCATCCAATCCATCCGCCAGTATCTCGAAAAGTTATAGGCCGGCGAACTTTCTGATCTTGTTCACTGCATTTATAAATCCCTCTAAATAAGTATCTTTGAGGAGGATTCTTTATGAAAGTACTTTTTCAAATTCGCCCGGACTTCATGAAAAACCCTGCGGGAGATACTGTACAAATGGTTTCTACCGGGCAAGAGCTTAATAACCTTGACGTTAAAGTGCAAATATCAACTGATCCCAACGTTGAGCTGTCTCCTTATGACTTTGTTCATATTTTTAATATTACCCGCATCAAAGAAAGCTATATGTTTTTTCTTAATGCCCAAAAGCAAAAGAAAAGGGTAGTTCTCTCCCCTGTTTATTGGCCTCCCAATGCTTACTTCAAGCGTGAAGATGCAAGTACAAATGCTCTGGCTGTCTGGAAACACATGCAGCCCATGCGGGCCCGCTTGGTGAGCGAAAGCACACTCTTGCTCCCCAATAGCCAAATTGAGATGAACGTTCTTCAGCAAGACTTTCTCAAGACCGCTCCTTATCAGGTTGTACCGAATGGATTCCCAGATTCATTCATGGGGACGACCCCTCAACTATTTCGGAAACAGTTTCCGAATCTTCCCAAGGAATTCATTCTTTGCGCGGCTCGAATTTCAGCACGTAAAAATCAGCATTGGCTGGCAAGAATCTCTCACGAACTGGGAGTTCCTCTTGTTCTTCTAGGACCTGTTAATGACCAAAAGTATTTTGAGAGTGTGACATCCTTTTCGAACGTCATCCATATTGGTACTTTACAGGGAGAACTTCTCGCTTCCGCTTATTCAGCAGCCACAACTCATGCCCTGCCCAGCTGGTTTGAAACCCCGGGCTTATCGAGCATTGAGGCCGGCGCGTGCGGCAGCGTTGTGATCTCGACCGACCAAGGAAGTCCTCATGAGTATTTCCGGGATATGGCCCTTTATGTGCATCCCATGGATGACGCAAGCTTACGTACTGCCCTTGAGCAATCCTTTAAGGCCTCTCCCCGGCCCTTAATGCAGCATATCCGTGACCATTATCCTTGGTCTAAAGTTGCCCGGATGACCTTAGAGGCTTATCAAACCGTAATCAAGTAGGGATATTTTTTAATTGTCTCTTATGTGGGTAATTGCCTATGCTTATTTCGTCAATCGTTTAAGGGTGTGCGGATATGCTTATAATTTGACATAATTGACTGAGTCATCAAATATATTTGGTTAATCAAAAGTATTGAACTTTATTTGTTTACATGGTTACTCTAGAGTTATTAAATCTTGGAGGTTTAAATGAATCTGATCAACAAAAAAATCCTCGTTACCGGGGCTGACGGCTTTATCGGATCCCATCTAACAGAAGAATTGCTGAAATTGGGCTGTAGCATACGCGCCTTTGTTTTATATAATTCATTCAATTCCTGGGGATGGTTGGATTATACGCCTAAATCCCTTCAGGATAATCTTGAGATATTTTCCGGTGATATTCGAGATCCGCATGGGGTTCAAGAAGCAATGAAAGGGTGTGAAGTGGTTATTCACCTGGCCGCTTTAATTGCTATTCCCTATTCCTATCATTCCCCGGATACTTATGTCGATACGAATATCAAAGGGACCTTAAATATTCTTCAAGCCGCGCGTAAACTGGGAGTTGAGAAAGTTATCCACACGTCTACCAGTGAAGTATATGGCACTGCTCGCTTCACTCCAATTAACGAAGAACACCCTCTGCAAGGACAATCACCCTATTCAGCCACGAAGATTGCCGCTGATCAAATGGCCCTAGCATTTCACAACTCATTCGACACCCCTGTAGCGGTCATTCGACCATTTAATACTTATGGCCCGCGCCAATCAGCCCGGGCGGTTATCCCCACCGTAGTAACCCAAATTGCCGGCGGTCAACGTAAAATCAAGCTGGGTTCCACTCATCCCACTCGTGATTTCAACTATGTTCAAGATACCGTGCAGGGCTTTATCGCTTTAGCCGAGTCAGATACTTCTGTCGGTAAAGTGATCAATATAGGCAGTAATTATGAGATATCTATCGGAGAATTAGTTGGACTTATCGCAGAAATAATGCAGGTTAAGATCGAAATTCTGACCGAACAGGTCCGGCTGCGCCCAGAAAAAAGCGAGGTGGAACGCTTATGGGCAGATAATACTAAGGCCAAGAAACTCCTGGGCTGGGAACCTGAATATGCCGGGCATGAGGGTTTGAAACGAGGCTTGACGGAAACGATAAACTGGTTCAGGAATAGCGATAATTTGAAAAAATACAAGTCTGGTGTTTATACTCTATGAAAAAGGAATTCGATCCAAAGACTATTATCCAAACTTTACAAGGTGTGTTACCCCGAGAACAAAAATCAATTGCCCTGCACGAACCGTTATTTAAAGGAAATGAATGGAATTATGTTAAGAAATGCCTGGACAGTGGCTGGGTTTCTTCGACCGGGAAAGATGTAGACCGCTTTGAAAAACAACTGGCGGAGTACTCCGGAATAAAACATGTGATCGCGGTTGTAAATGGTACAGCAGCGCTCCATATTTGCTTGCAGTTGGCTGGAGTCACATCCGGTGACGAGGTTTTAGTGCCTGCGTTAACCTTTATCGCTACAACCAATGCGGTTAGCTATTGCGGCGCTGTTCCCCATTTTGCGGACAATGAGGAAAGAACCCTGGGTTTAGACCCTTTCAAGCTGGGTGACTATCTTCGAGAGATCAGCGAACTTCGAACTGAAGGCTGCTTCAATAAGAAAAGCGGGCGGCGTATAAAAGCAGTGCTGCCCATGCATACCTTCGGACACCCTGTGGATATTGACCCGCTGATGGAGGTCTGCCAGAGATACAAACTGATGCTTGTAGAGGATGCGGCAGAATCTTTAGGTTCTTTGTACAAGGGTTATCATACCGGATGTTGGGGACGGCTTTCGGCTCTCAGCTTTAATGGCAACAAGATCGTTACCACCGGCGGTGGCGGAGCTATCTTAACTAACGAATCCTCTCTTGCCGTATTGGCTCGACACCTGACCACACAGGCCAAACTGCCCCACGCCTGGTCGTTCAATCATGATATGGTGGGTTATAACTACAGAATGCCAAATATCAACGCCGCCCTGGGTTGTGCCCAACTCGAACAACTACCAGAGTTTATTAAGCAAAAAAGGTCTCTGGCCGTACGGTATCAGGAAGCATTTGCTGATTTGAAGGGTGTAAAAGCTTTTAAAGAAGCTGACTTTGCCCGCAGTAACTACTGGTTAAACGTTCTCTTGCTGGATGAAGAATATTCTGCCGCACGGGACACTATTCTGGAGTTAACCAACAAGCTTGGCATCATGACCCGCCCGGCCTGGACCTTAATGCACCAACTGCCCATGTATCAGTATTGTCCGCGGATGGACCTGAGTACAGCTGAAAACCTGGAGCGTCGGATAATAAATTTACCCAGCAGTGCCTTCCTTTAGCCTTAGCTTACTACCAAATAACCCTCTTTCACCTCTGCTCAACAAGATCAGCGGCGCTTGCCGGTTAGTTAACAATCCTGCCGAACTCAACTTCCCCCACTAAAATAATAATCTTCAAATTTCTTATACATACCTGAATAATTGTCTAAACACAGCATAATTTGCTTTAGAATTTTTGCCGAAGTGCCCTTCGATTCATAGGGGTTTTTAATTCGTTGCAACTTTTCTTTATAATCAACCGAACAGGCTGCATCTAATGCAGCTATTATTTCACCTTTTTCCGGTTGGCAATGAATAACTGATTCAGCACAAATCCTGCCCTTTTGCCGATTGCCAATATCAATGGTTCCTACTTTAAGACTCGGTGCTTCAACAATCCCGCTGGAAGAATTCCCAGCCATAGCCGCACAGTATGAGACTAAGCTTAAAAACCTTGTATATCCCAAAGAAGCAAAAACATAACTGCGCTTGGCATTCCTTTCGACAAACTCATCAATCATGCGGTTTAACGCCGAGCTTCCGCTGTCAGCATTTGGTCTTGTAAACACTACCTGAAATTCAGGTCTTTCTTCAAGAGCAGCTAACAACTGCTCAAACTGGTGCACTGAATCATCCTCCAAAGTTGTGGCGTGAAAGGTGACCTGGAGCATTTTATCACCTATGGAAATACCAAGTTCATTTTCCAGCTGCTCTTTGGTCAGCCTTGTTAGATTTTGAATGTTTTCAACCCCCAGATCTCCGACATTATATACCCGTTCCGGTGCTTCACCTAACTGGATAACTCTCCGGCGATATGCTTCAGTTGATGTAAAATGAATGTACGATAGCTTCGACACTGCATGCCGGATATACTCATCATAGGCACCTTCCGAAATTTCGCCGCCTGATATGTGGGCTATTGGTATTCTTAGAACGACACAGGCACTGGCAATCGGCAGCAATTCATACCTGTCACCTAGTAAAACAACGATCTGAGGATGCAGTTCCATCAGCGCTTTGCCAATTTGAGATACCGCCAGAGACATTGTTTGCAACACTTGCCCTTCCTCGCTACCCTGATAAATCGCTATCTTCCGCGCGATTTCAATGCCATCCAGTTCAATTTCCTTGTAGGTCATGCCAAATTCTTCTTCCAAATGAGTGCCGGTAGCAATTAGCTGAAGTTTACACTCAGGATCTTCCTGAATGCGCTTGATGACCGAACTTAAGAGCCCAAATTCCGCTCTGGTAGTGGTAATAACACAAATCCTGTATTTTTCGATCATAAATCAATCATCTCGTCTTCCTGAAAATCACGCTTTGCCACTCCGCCCAAGACATCATACCATTTCATTGGCGATATACCTGTGCCTGGCCGTTTGGTTGTGATATTATCCTGAGAAAAAACCTGACCTTTTGAAATTCTTTTTGCGGCCACGATACTCTTTCGAGCGACTGCGATATTTCCTCTTTCAGATTCCGTTACATGCTTCTCACCGCTTCCCAGCGCTAATTCAATGTTACGTATGGATTTTACCATATTGCATAGTTCGTCCGGTTCAACACTGGCTTTATGGTCAGGCCCTTGCATCGCCCGATTTAAAGTGAAATGTTTTTCGATCACTACCGCCCCCAACGCTAAGGCGGCAATAGGCACTTCAATGCCTAACGAATGATCGGACAGACCTACCGGCAGCTCAAACCTCTCCTTTAGGGTTTGCATTGCCCGCAAGTTAACATCCCGCATAGGGGTTGGATAGTGGGTATTGCAATGAAGCAAAGTGATTTTGTTATTACCCTTGCTCTGCAAAATATGAATTGCAGCTGCGATCTCCTGCATTTCACACATGCCGGTTGATAAGATTACCGGGCGGGAATGTTCGGCGATCACTTCCAACAACGGCAAGTTGGTGATTTCGCCGGAGGGGATTTTTATCAGATCCACACCGATGGAAAATAGGAATAGCGCACTTTCAAGATCAAATGGTGTGGATATAAAGCCAATGCCTTTTTTATGGCAATAGTTCTTCAAGGGCAGAAAGTTTTCAAAAGGAAATTCTAACTTCTTTTCCATTTCCAGCAGAGATTCATCTGCGTCAGTAGATTCCTTCTGATACTCGGCTTTTGGGGCAAATTTGGAGATAACATTTTCACTTTTCCAGGTTTGAAATTTTACATAATCCGCCCCAGCCTTTGCTGCAACGTCTATTAAACTGTAAGCTAAATCCATTTCGCCGTTATGATTAACACCTGCTTCGGCAATAATCAACGTTTTGTTCATTCTTTTCGAGCTCCTTCAGTTATGCCCGGTATTGAATTAAATGGTTATTATGAGGATTAAAATCCGAATTCGCGGCTGTACGAATGTCCAATAATTCTTGATATATTTCCTTGCAAAACACACTTCTTCCGATATAAAAATCTAGTAAACCATTTTTATTAAACGATTTTTTAAATGAAAATAAGCTGTCCTCTATGCCCACTCCGCCGCCAAGATGAAATCTGGTATAGCCATTTTCCGCCGCCCAGCAAGCTGCGCTAAATAATAACAGGTTGTTCGGTGCAAGATGCATGTACTCACGCAAAGATGCCGCCAGATGGTAATGCAGATTACCGTTACAATGCATTACAATGGCGGAACTTATTATTTTCCCGTTAAGCTTTGCACTAAAAAGCGTATAATATTCTGCAAGATTTAAGCTCAGATCATCAAAAAACAGCTGATTAAAGTAATAATATTCAGCTGCATTGTGCCGCTGCATGGTGCTTTTATAACTATCTAAAAACGCTGCTTTGGCTTCTTTACTCCTGTCAGTTATAATCTCAATCTTGTTCTTTTGGGCCTTTCTAACCAGATTCCTGCTTTTTGAGTCCATATTTGTATAAATAGTAGCTATATCACATGTATCAATGAAAACGGTATTTTTGAATCTTCGTAAATCGCAAAAGATCTCAAAGGTTCTTTGATTTTGTAAAAGTGGGTGGAAACGAATGAACTGGGTAACAATATTGTTTGCTCTACAGTAACCGTTTAGCAATTTGAAAAAATCGCTCATTTCTTTCTCATCATAACAATCCGTTAATGGCCCACCGTAGCCATACGGTGTTGACCAGTCATAATACTTGCCTTGTTGTAGAAGACCACTAAACTTAACTGATTCCGCAAGATCACTTTGCTGTACAACATAACACAAATGCATTGCGTCGCCATGGTAATATAGCAGCAACGGCTTCCCGTCATTTGTGTAACGGAAAGCGGAGACATATTCATTTAAATAATATACGTCATGTGTGGCAAACGACTTTACGATATCATTCCATTGATCTTTTTCGCTAAAAGCGATTATTTCGAAGGTTCTCACAATTGCCTCCAGGATATCTGTTGATGACCCTGCACAGGTATGCCATATCGGATACGCCGTATCTTTGGTCAATAGGGAGCGAGATAATATGCTCTGAAATGTACCTCACCGTATCATATGCAATCAGTCTTTGATCTTCTAATAGCCAATGCACAGGACAATATATATTGTTTTGATTTAAATAACAGCGTAGTTTTTCCCTATCTCCTACATAAAGCGGATAAAAAAACGGGCATACGCCCACATTAAGTTCTTGAAAAACAGACTTTACAAGGGGATTATTTAAAAACTTTTGTAAATAAGCCGCATTTTCCTTGCGCTTTTGGGTTGCTTTTCCAATATCAAAAGCTTTAACGATTTCCTTAGAAAAATCTGATATGGCGAATATTTCGCTTTCTCCGTCAATCGTCTTTTCTGCTGCGGCAAACAGCTTGCGATATGTCCCGTTACAATCCGTCAATCTGTTAAGGTATAACCCTTTGAGGAACATGCCGGCAAGACGGGTATTGGTAAATGACATTTCTCTACTGGAAGGTACGGCATCTATTTTTTGTGACAAAGAATAGGCGACACCGCCATCCGGCAAAGCAAACCATTTGCGCAGGCTGGCAACGCAATAATCACCAATAGTTTGCACTTTAGTCAGAATACTGTGGGTCGTGTCCTCAACAATAGTAATGGACAGCATGTGACAAAGATTTCGGATGGCAGTTAAGTCATTCTCATTTTGCAGAGTGCCATAATAATGTATAACAAAAAAAACATCGCTATTTGGGGTACACTTTCGTTTTACATCATCAACATCCAGGGAATGATCGGTGTTAATATTGTAAAAATCAAGAACATAATGCTCCTGCTCAAAGGCTTGGATTACCGACTGGCAGATGTAGGCCGGCAGTAATGCCCTTTTACCCTTCAGCTGCCGCAATACACCTCTGATCGCACTTCTGCCGGTGTTGAAATATACTGCTTCAAATCCTTTCAGCCTATTGTATAAATTATCTTCTTTCGAAGAAAGGTGCACAGCATCAAGGGGATATTCGCCTCCGATTTCAAATCTTTTCTTTGTCATTTCCCCTTACCCCCCAGCGTCTTGCGCATCTCTTCAAGTCTTTCACCATTCCTCGCGTACTCTCAACACAGCACTAACGGTTCCACTGGCCGCACTGACGTTCATCACACAGATCCCTTTCAATCATCTCGATGTTCTAACGCTTGCCGAACAGCGGCATGGGGGTCTGGCAATTCCTGCTGGATTAGCAATTGACTAAGATTGGCGAAATCCTCTAAATGAGCTGTCCTTTTCGAGATATAATTTATGCAGCGCCTCGTTTGTTTTCGTAATTTGCGCTGCGTAATAATTTAACAGAAGTTTTTGGTTAGCTTCGTACAAAACTCGATGAAACTCCGCATCACTCAGATCGGTAAAATTAACGGAAAGTAAGTCGGAATTTACATGCTTCTGCTCATAAAAATCTTCACAGTCTTTTAAAAGGCCTTTTTGTATAGCGTAATAGTATAAAGAAGAACCGGGATATGGCGTTACCGGTCTGATGGTTCTCATCTGGGCATGATCGTCGTATTTTAATAAGAATTCAACCCCCAGCCGCAGCGATTCAGCGCTTTCGCCTATATTGCCAAAAATAATGTTAAAGCCCGGGCTTAACCCCGCCGCCGAGGTGTTTTCAATGCCCTTGACAATCTGCTTGACGGTTAGAGCTTTATTCATGTTGCGCAAGACCTGTTCATCCAAAGATTCAATTCCGTAGTTAATAAAAACACAGCCTGCCTCTTTCATTAACTTTAGAACGTCGGGTTTGGCGTAATTAAGTCTCCCGTTACAATCCCACTTGATATTTAGTTTATTTTTTAGAAAAGTTTCACATAATTCAACCGTCCTCTGCGCGGAATTCATTAAGAGCTCATCAGAGAAGGTTATGAATGAAATCATATAGTCTTTTTGCAGAATTTTAATTTCTTCAACGATGCTTTCCGGGCTTCGTCCCCGAAAGCCCTCATCCATACGGTAACAAAAGTTGCACTTAAAGGTACACCCTCTTCCCGATAAGACCGGAAACCAGCGTTCACCATTTTTGATATAAGGCGCCCTGAGCAAGGCATAATGGTCAATCGGGAACAACTCCCAGGCCGGAAAAGGTATCCCGTCTATATCTTCGATTAAATCTTGCCGGGGGGGTTGAACACATACCCCGTTTTCCAGGAAAGCTATGCCGTTTACCGAGTGTAACGGTTTTTTTTGTTCTAAAGCTTCCAGTAGGTTTAGCACTGTAATCTCGCCCTCACCAATGACAATAGCATCCGCAGAGGTTTTATTTAAGAAATAGGCCGGTTCCGGTGCAGCCAAATGCCCTCCCAATACATAAAAAGGTCTATGTTTGGCTTTATTAATAGCCTCGGATAGTTTTAATACTTTCCGGTATTGATAATATCCGCCGCACATGCTGACCCCAATAAAGTCATAGCGCTCTTTATTTAATAAATCAGTTAAATGAGACTCTGGCCAGTGATAAACGTCTTGATTGTAAATCTTAACCTCATGCCCAGCCTTCAGACATACTGATGCGATATAAGCTAACCCCTGCGGAAACCATGAAATATAAGAGTCGTTATCATAAGCCACTAAAAGAATTCTCATTTCTAAATCCATTCCTTTCGCTTCGCTCAAGGTTCAAAACAGGATACCTCACTTATTTTTGTCGCATAGTTACCTCTTAATATTAAATTATGCAAGTAAAGGATGATGGGTTAATGTGTCTGTGCTTTATGCAACGGCACTCTTCCTAAACAGATTTCATATTATGAAGTACCTTAGCACCATAGGGAGGACGCTTAAATGTGGAAAAATGTTCTAATCACTACCGACACCCCCATTGTAAAAGCTATTGAAATAATTGATCGGGCAGGATTGCAGATTGCTCTGGTAGTCAATGAAAATGGACGGTTACTGGGGACAGTGACAGATGGTGATATTCGGCGGGCTATCCTTAAACACCTTAGTCTGGATGAAACAGTAATCAAAGTAATGAACCCTGCCCCCTGCTTTGTTTACCGTAACCAATCCCGGGAAAATGCCAACCTGCTGATGATAAGTAAAAAACTTCGCCAAATTCCCGTTCTCGATGAAGAACACCGTGTGGTTGGCCTGGAAATTGCCGATGAACTCTTGACCCCCCCTCCGCGTGACAACTGGGTAATGCTCATGGCCGGCGGGCTGGGACGGCGCTTGGAGCCCCTAACAGAAAACTGCCCCAAACCTTTGTTAAAAGTGGGCGACAAACCTCTTCTGGAGACTATCCTGGAAAGTTATATCGAACAGGGATTCAAGTATTTCTATATCTCAGTGAATTATAAAGCTGAGACGATTATCAACCATTTCGGAAATGGTTCCCGTTGGGCAGTGAAGATTGAATATCTGCATGAAAGCAAGCCTCTGGGAACAGCCGGTGCCCTGGGACTGCTCCCAGCTAAACCCGAAAAACCGCTGCTTCTGATGAATGGAGACATTCTTTCCAAGATTAACTATGGTAAATTACTCGATTTCCACCAAAAAAATCTGACCGTCGCTACGATCTGCGTTAAGGAATATAACCTCCAGATTCCCTATGGAGTGATCATTACCCAGAAAAATCAGCTCTTGGAAATTGAAGAAAAACCACTGCAGCAATTTCTTATTAATGGAGGACTATACGTGTTTAATCCCTCTGTTCTCGATAATGTCCCGGTCAACTCATACCTGGATGTCCCCGTTCTCCTCAGGATGCTATTGGATCAGGGAAAAGATATAGCCGTTTTCCCCATTCGTGAATATTGGATAGATATTGGACGGTTTGATGACTACCAAAGAGCCAATAATGATTTTTCGAAGGTGTTCAAATGATAAATGGTAAGAAGATTTTAGGAATAATCCCCGCGCGTGGCGGTTCTAAGGCTATTCCTCGCAAAAATCTTAAACTTCTGGCCGGTAAACCGTTAATCGCCTGGACAATAGAAGAGGCTAATAAGTCTCAATACCTGGATCGTCTAATACTCTCCTCCGAAGATGCAGAGATCATCGAAACTGCAGCAGCGTTGGGATGTGAAACCCCTTTCGTTCGACCGGTTGAGCTGGCCCGAGATGATACCCCAGGTATAGAACCGGTAATCCACGCGCTAAATTGTATTGGTGTACATTACGACTATGTAGTACTGCTGCAACCTACTTCTCCGTTACGCACCAAAGAAGACATTGATGGCTGTATCCATTACTGTGTACAGGAAGGTGCGCCGGTTTGTGTTTCCATATCTCTGACAGATAAACACCCCTATTGGATGCATACCTTAGACGAACGTCACCGCTTACACCCACTGCTGCAAACGGGTCAGTCGATCAAACGCAGGCAGGACCTTCCTCCAATATATATTGAAAACGGAGCTGTTTACGTAGCTGAAACGAACTTTTTGCTCCTGAAAAAAAATTATATCACCACAGAAACCTTAGCCTACATCATGCCTCCCGACCGGTCGTGGGACATAGATAGCGAAGCTGACTTTCACTACTGTTCACTGCTCAAAGGAGGGTATTATGACATTACGCGCTAATATGGAACTACTAAAGGAGTCCTTTCCCAAACTATGGCAAAAATTTTCAGAGTTAGAAGTCACGCTGGATAAGAACCTGGTCGGGCTGGTTACCAACAAAGAAGGTCATACAACCTTACAGATAGAAAAAACCTATATCCATGATAAAAAGAATCCTCTCCAGGAAGGAACAGCTTTTATTGAACAGTTTGAAAATATTAATAATCATTCAGATATTCTTTTTTACGGGATTGGACTGGGCTACCACATCAAAGCCTTTGTGGAACATTACCCCGATAAACCCTTTTCCATCTATGAACCGATTCCTGAGGTTTTTCATCATTTCCTCTGTCACACAGATCTCAAACGGTTCCCGCTCCATTTAGTTAAATACTTTGATCTTGAGAACAAGCCGGATGATCCGGACAGGTTCTTCTCGAACATGGTAAAAAGGATACGCAGCTCCATCTTGATCATCGATCTCCCCGCTTACCGGAGCATCTTCCCGCAAAAACGCCAGGCCTTTTTCTCTTCATTCGAAAACCATTTGAGAGAGCGCTGCACTTCCTTGGCTACGTATTCCACTTTTCAAAAACGCTGGACTATCAATAGTATTAAAAACTTTATCCAGGTTCTGAACAGTCCTAATATCCTGCTGGCGAAAAAAGACTTCTTCAAAAATACGCCCGCCCTTCTGGTTGCTTCGGGCCCATCCCTGGAAGCAGAAATTGAAAACTTAAAAAAAATCAGGGATAACGGCCTGGCCTATATTTTTACGGTTGGAACCGCCCTCAACGCTCTGGTTAAGTGCGGAATTTATCCCCATGCCGCCTGTACCTATGATCCCAGCGATGAAAATCAAATTGTCTGCAAGGAAGTCCTGGAAAAAGGCCTCAAATCCATTCCCCTGATTTTCGGCAGTACAGTAGGCTACGAAACCCTGGAAAAATACCCTGGTCCCAAAATGCATATGTTAATCAACCAGGATACCCTGGCAGCGTTTTATTTACAACCCCAAAGCGGCGAAAGACTGGCATTTATCAGTGATGCTGCCAGTATTGCCGTGATAACCCTGCAGCTTTTGCATAAGCTGGGTTTTAACCCTATCATCCTGGTGGGGCAAAACCTTGCTTATCTTGATGGCAAAAATTATATGTCCGGTTCAACTTATCCCTTACACGAGGCCAATCAAACAGAACTGAAAAGTGCCGTCCTGGTTAAGGACGTCTATGGAAATGAGGTGTATAGCAGCAATAGTTACCTTCGCATGAGACTGCAAATTGAAAACTACCTCAGCGGTCTTCCAGATACGAACGTAATCAACACTACGAAAAACGGCGCTCATATTGAGGGAACCAGATTTCAAATCCTGGAAGAGGTTATAAAAGATTATCTGCCTAACCGGGTAGTTGAGGATGATTGGCAGCTACCCTTAAACTGTAGTTATAATCTGGAGTATTTGATAACCCAAAACCAAATAATGAAAAATGCTTGTGCCAATGTTACCCAGTTACTGGATAAATGCAAACTGGATCTGGATAATATCGCAGCCCTGGCCTCGAGCGGCGATTTAATAAATATCGAGCAGAGCTATGACAAATTTAATTTCAGCATGGAAAACTTAAGAACCAATCAGTTCTTTGCCACCTTTATCACGCCGATGAGCCGGGTCGAACTTGAGTTATTATTACTTGCCATCCCTGAGATTTCCCGGGATAGAGACCCCATCAGAAAAGCTCAAATGATGGAAAAAGAGTTTCGCCCCTACCTTACTGTTTGTGAACAGGATATCAATACTATAATCCCCCTGTTTCAGGAATTGAATAATACCATCCTGGAATACGAAAAGGTGTATAAAATTCGGAAAAAGGCTGCACGGACGAAGATCCTGATGCTGGATTGTGATGGAATCCTCACCGATGGAGCTATCTATTATTCAGCATCCGGGGAGGAAATGAAAAAATTCAATTATAAAGACTGTGCCGGCATTATCCTTTTGCGAAAAAAGGGCATTCAAGCCCTGCTTATTAATCAGGAAGCCAACCCGGTGATAAAACATGCTGCTTTAAAATCAGGAATCGATACCATATCTTCAAGAGAGAAAAATGGAATTGCAACAACCGTTCTGGAGAAATATGCGCTCAATTATGAAGAGGTTGCTTGCATTATCAATGATCTGAGCGATTTGAAATTGTTAAAGCAGGTGGGTTTAAGCTTCGCAGTGGGAGACTCTTCCCCCGAACTCCAGCAAGAGGTCGATTACGTGCTTGCAACCGACGGAGGACAGGGAGCAATATATGAAATAGCCGAACTGCTTACCAAAGACAAATATAATTAAATATACACCGTTTCCAAGCTTTGCGGCTCGAAAACGATGTTTGTTGAAAGTATGAAACCAGCTTTTTCGCTACACAATGCCTAGTTTTGGGCTTGGAAATAACTCAGTAATGTTCCGGAGGAAGTGCTGGTATCTACATAATACAATCGCGCATATCTTGGGGTTATTCCTGCTGTAAGGAATTGCCATTTTTCACTTGTAAACGTCCCGCTTGAATCATAGACATAGTCGCTATTCGTTGCTTCACCACCGCTTAACGCGGATTTCTCTAATATGACGTGCACCTGGTCTCCGCTGGCACCGCTGTATTTTACTGCGAGCGTCCACGATGTGAAGCTCAATACATCATATGAACCTCCACTTGCCGCTCCGGACTCGCCGGTTCCACCGCTATTGATAGTAGTTAGGACTGGTCCGGAATCAACGATACTATGACCACTAAGGCCTACGGTGCCACTAATTTCTACGGGACCGCTTACTGCCACACTGCC
>NZ_JCAIJG010000029.1:0-1008 GCF_059735615.1 Desulfosporosinus sp. Tol-M2 | reverse complement strand
GCCTTCCTCCTAGTCAGATCGTCCCTATTCTCGCCGATCAAGGCACCTACTTGGCATCAGAATCCTCATTCTATCGTGTCTTAAGAAGACATGATATGCAGCATCATCGGGGTCGAAGTAAGAACCCTAGTAGTAAGCCTATCTCAACTCATTGTGCCACAGGACCTAATCAGGTTTGGATGTGGGATATCACATGGCTCCCAGGACCAGCTAAAGGCATCTATTTCTATCTATATTTGATCCTCGATCTCTTCAGCAGGAAAGTCATCGCCTGGGAGATTTGGTTGGAAGAGTCGGCTGAAAATGCCAGCCATTTAGTACGACGTGGGGTCATGTCCGAACAGCATACCGTGCCGTTCAAGCCCTTGGTTCTCCATTCTGACAATGGTAGCCCAATGAAAGGGGCCTCACTCTTAGAAACCTTGTATCAGCTTGGTATAACCCCTTCCAGAAGCCGTCCACGAGTTAGTAACGATAATCCCTATGCGGAGTCTATTTTTAGAACTTGTAAATACCGCCCAAATTACCCGTTGTCGGGATTCGTCGATCTAACCCAAGCAAGAACCTGGGTATTAACGTTTGTACGTTGGTATAACCATGAACACCGTCACAGTGGTCTGAATTTCCTAACACCCTATCAAAGGCATAGCGGAGTAGCCCAAGATATCCTGCAAAACCGACATGAACTCTATGAACAAGCCAAAGCCACTCATCCCGAACGTTGGTCCGGTGAAACACGTGACTGGAGCATTGAGAGTGAGGTGTGGCTAAATCCAGAGCGTATATCAAGAGAACAAACTGAGGAAAAAAATACATCCTAGCTCAACCGTCAATCCCCGTTGACCCCAGAGTAGGACTTTACATGGGGGCGGCGGATGCTACCCTAAATCAAGGGATGGGGCTGACCCCAGAGGAATACCGCCTTATGAGCCACAGCCCTCGACCCATTGAAGCATCCGCCGTAGGGTCCCATGTCAAGTCGACCCCAGAGACTATTTGGGTGATAGT
>NZ_JCAIJG010000041.1:0-22520 GCF_059735615.1 Desulfosporosinus sp. Tol-M2 | reverse complement strand
GATAAGGTCGTCAAAAATGCGGGACGATTAGTATCGGTTGGCGAACAAATTTCGGCTCGTTACGGAATTCCGATTATCAATAAACGTGTATCTGTCACTCCCATCGGAATCGTGGCAGCCAACATGAAAACCGAAGAAATGGTCCGGATTGCCAAAGCATTAGACCGGGCCGCCCGTGAGGTCGGGGTTAATTTTATCGGCGGTTTTTCTGCTCTGGTTCAAAAAGGGTTTACAGTAGGGGATTTGGCGCTTATCGACGCTATTCCACAGGCACTTAGTGAGACGGGGTGTATTTGTTCGTCTGTGAATATTGGAACAACTAAAGCGGGAATTAATATGGATGCAGTTCTGAAAATGGGTGAAGTAATTCTGAAGTGCGCTCAACTGACCGCAGACAAAGATGGGCTAGCGGCGGCGAAATTAGTAGTATTCTGTAATGCCCCGGAGGATAATCCGTTTATGGCGGGGTCCTTTCATGGCGTCGGGGAACCGGAGTGTGTGATCAATGTGGGCGTTAGCGGTCCCGGGGTTGTGGCTAAGGTTGTAAAAAGTTACCCGGGAGCCGATTTTAGTGAGCTTTCCAATTTAATCAAGCAAACAGCTTTTAAAATCACCCGTATGGGAGAGTTAATCGGAAGAGCAGCATCGAAGGCCTTAAACGTTCCTTTCGGAATTGTCGATCTTTCGCTGGCACCTACCCCTGCAATTGGAGATAGTGTTGCCGAAATTCTTGAAAATATGGGTCTTGAACGCTGTGGGACGCATGGAACAACCGCCGCCTTGGCTTTGCTTAATGATGCTGTTAAAAAAGGAGGCGCTATGGCTTCTTCTCACGTTGGGGGTCTAAGCGGAGCATTTATACCTGTCTCGGAGGATGCGGGAATGGTAAAAGCTGTGGAAGGAGGGGTCTTGACTCTTGATAAATTAGAGGCCATGACCTGTGTCTGTTCTGTTGGTTTAGATATGATTGCGCTGCCCGGGGATGTAAGTACAGAAACGATTTCAGCTATTATCGCTGATGAAGCAGCGATTGGGATGATCAACAAAAAGACAACAGCGGTTCGGGTAATCCCAGCTATTGGAAAGAAGTCAGGCGATCGCGTAGAATTCGGAGGATTGTTAGGCGGAGCGCCAGTGATGGACATCCATCCCTTCTCGTCAAAAATGTTTGTAAAGCGTGGAGGCCGTATTCCTGCGCCAATTATCAGCCTTTCAAATTAATAGCAGAGATTAATATAATCAAAGCTCAACGAAAAAATAGAGTACACAGTTACTTTTTAGTTGCTGTTGTACTTTTTGTTGTTTTTCTTTATTTCCCTGCGCAGATATTTAAAGTTCTGGTAACCAGGGAATCGGTTTGTATTTGTGACATTCTCCGCTTGGTTTAGTCATGGAGAACAAAGGATTTTGAATGTAAGAATCCGAAATTGAGCATTTGTGGGTTCGTTTATAGTAACATTTTCGACATAATTCAACTCTGTAATTTAGAATCATAATAAATTTCTCCTTCTACAACGGTGTCGGTAAGGGTGTCGCGTGGAAATATTGATAGACCTTGGCGGCCGCGCTGGGGGGCACTCCGGCTGCCCGGAGATCTTCGATACTTGCACGCTGAATATCGTCAAGCGATGAAAAATGACGTAACAGTTGTTGTTTGCGTTTTGGCCCTATACCCGGGATGCCGTCGAGCGCAGAGAGGGTCATGCTTTTAGCCCGTTGTTGACGATGAAACGTGATGGCAAAGCGATGGACCTCATTCTGGATTCTGCCGAGTAAATAAAAAGTGGGATGACTTTTGGGTAAAGCGACCGGATTACCTGATTGATCCAAGAGCCCGTGGGTTTGGTGCCGGTCGTTTTTAACCATTCCAGCGACGGGAATAGTTAAGTTAAGCTCTTTTAGAGCCTTTGAAGCCGCATTGATTTGGCCTTTACCCCCATCAACTAAAATCAAGTTCGGCAGAGAACCGTTTTCCGAAACCAACCGCGCATAGCGGCGCAGGACAACCTGCCCCATGGCAGCCGTATCATCGGATGTTTCCAGGAGTTGGATTTTATATTTTCTGTATCCTTGGCGCTGGGGTTTGCCCTCGATAAATTGAACCATACCGGCAACGTTATGTGTCCCGCCTGTATTTGAAATGTCAAAGGCTTCGATTCTACCAGGAACCGGGATGTTTAAGAGTTCCCCGAGTGTGGCCAGAGCCAGTTGGGTTTCCGATTGTTGGCGAACTTCCAGTGAAATATGGTCGTGAAGGGTGGTCCGGGCATTGGACATGGCCATCTGTACCAGATCCCGTTTCTTTCCCTTTTGAGGAATGGTGATGAGAAATAGGCTTGCCAGGACGGGGGATTCAAGTGGCGGAAGCAAAATCTCCGCAGGCCATACTGCCCGCTCAATATAGAATTGAGCGACAAAAGAGATGAAAGCTTCTTCAGGTTCTTCATAATAAGGGAAAATGAAACTATCGCGTGCTACCAACTTGCCAAGACGTAAATAAAAAACCTGAATGCACATTTGGTCTGTGGTAATGGCATATCCTATAACATCGCGGTCAATAAAATCATTGAGCGTGATGTTTTGTTTTTCCCGGAGGAGTTTCAAGTCTTCGATCAGGTCCCGATATTCCCGGGCACGTTCGTAATGGAGTGCCTCGGACGCCGTTTGCATTTTATCCTCTAAGAGTGTGATTATCTTGCTTTGGTCTCCTTTTAGAAACGTTGAGACATCTTTTCGCATTTCCATGTAAACATTAAGCGCTACGTCAGTGACGCAAGGTGCAAGGCATTGTTCCAAATGATAATAAAGACAAGGTCGGGTGGGAATTTGACGGCATTTCCGAAACGGGAAAAGCCGATTCAGTAAACGGGCAGCTTCTTTGGCGGCAGTTGCATTCGGATATGGACCGTAGTAGTTTCCCTTTCCTTTTTTTACTTGCCGAGTGACGAGGATCCGCGGGTGGTTTTCTTCAGTAATGATTAAATAGGGGTAGGTTTTATCATCTCGCAAGAGGATATTGTACTTTGGGGTATGCTTTTTAATTAAATTGCATTCTAAGACAAGAGCTTCGACTTCTGATTCGGTCACAATATATTCAAAATCGGCGGTTTGACTTACGAGCCGCCCGGTTTTGCCAACGTGTGATCCGGTAAAATATGACCTTACCCGATTTTTCAATACTTTAGCTTTACCGACATAAATAATCTGCCCCAGAGTATCTTTCAGCAGATACACACCCGGCTTCTCTGGCAGCAAGGTCAGTTTTTGTCGAAGCAGATCCATTTTCCCCACCTCAGTTTTATTCTAGAGGTTGGGGTTACCGGATGCAAGTTTCAGACACATAACTTTGTATAAGTGAACGTATATATCAACATATATAGTTTAAAGAGGTTAATTGTGTCAGCAAAAGATGAGATATTAATGGAGGGGGAAGGTATGCCAAGTGCTTGGGGACGACGACCACGTAACGATCTATGGAAGGATTTACAAGCTTTGGCCCTATGGGTTCTCATTATTGGGGTTGTCGGTTACATATTATTTCCTACCTTTTTTAAGGATATATACTCCCGTCTATCTGACCCGGTAACTCAAACAAGTACGCTAGATGACAACTATACGCTGAATAATTCGACCAACTTAAATACGAATGCAGATGATCAGCAGTCCTTGTTTGGACAAGACTCTTCGAGTGTATCCAATGCTCTCTATAATGGGAAAAACGACGTTACTTCAGGATATTGGATCATCTTTGTCGCCGAAGGAGAGTTTAAGCAGCTCGCAGTGAGTAGTGATGCATATTCCTTTCTTCTCCGACTAATTGAAAGTGATCAAAGCGCTGAGGGCAAAAGTACGGTCATCTTAGCAGCTAACGGTCAAATTCGAAAATTCACGGTCAGTGAAGAAATTTATACAATTATTACTAATCTGGCCTTAATTGTGGGTCGATCAACGAAGTAAACTCGCTTACTTTCGTTCTTTCGAACCTCGCGCCTCGAACCTCGAACCACGCTTAACGGAAGAGGAGTTTGGCCCCTGCAGCAAATAAAGCGATTCCAATGAGCTGGGATGGATTCCAAGGCAGGCGGCCCATACCCAACCATCCGAAATGATCGATAAGCACAGCCATACTAACCTGACCTATGATAATCGCTGTAGTCGCGTTACATACGCCTATTTTGGGGATGCTTACGGCAACGAGTCCGACGATAAGGACACTGAGTATACCGCCAAGATACATATACCATGGAACCGAACCCCAGTTGTATTTTAAGAGAGGGGCTCGCCAGGCAAGTACGGCCGCCAAAGCGACTAGCGTACCGATGACGTGGACTACGAGTGTCGCAGATAGTAACGATGTTTTTTGACTTAATGACGAATTTATGGTGCCTTGGATAGCCATAGCAATTCCCGATATCGCTGCAACTAAAAAAGGCAGAGAAAATAATTTTAACATTATAAGCCTCCTCTGGTTGATTTAACTGGAGTGGAAAATATCACTATATTCGTTAAAGATCTATCAGTATTCATTAGAAAGGATAAGGGAAAAATGAAAACAAGCTAGATGAAAAATTAGAAAGATTAATAGTGGAGGTGGCGTTTTGGATATCGATTATGATTTAATACAACGTGCCCAGATGCTACTCACGCTTGAACATCCATTGGTATCTGTGCGCGATATCTTATTAGGAGAAGGATACCCACAAGATCAAGTCGTGGAATTGATGGATGCAACGGAAGAAGTCCTGAATTACCTCGTTCCTCCTCAATATGATGAACATAAAATTGGTATTGATATTCTACACCCGGGAGAAAAAACTCAGGGGCGTAAGCCGACAGTCGATATATTAATCGATAAACGGTCCGGAAAAATAGAGTTAATGACTCCCCACCAACCAGAAACCTGGCGCGTTGCGAATGAAGTGCGTAAGGCTATCAAACGCCAACGCCAAACTATGAAACATTAGCACTGGTAGTCAAAGGGACTTTATGTGGTCACACTTAAAGTCCTTTTCCTGTTTATTATCTTTTCTAGAAATTTGAGAATTATGTTATAATAAAATGATAATAATTTCGGGGAAGAAGGCGCGGGGTGGTGGAATTAGATCCAATACTAAACGGATTAGAAGACGTATATGGAAAAATGATCTTAGAACAACGGCTTAATCGAAAAGATGGTCTGAAACTTATGCAAACCGCCAATATACTGGGTCTGGGTTACCTGGCGAATGAACGGAAACGTACTCTGACCGGTGATAGGGTATTCTATAATAATAATGCCCATATAAACTATAGTAATGTATGTAAAGTTCGCTGCGGGTTTTGCGCTTTCGCTAAAGACCTTGGGGAAAAAGGATCTTATACGATGTCCATTGAAGAGGTGGTCAATAAAGCGGGGCAATTCGCCGATCAAGGAGTAACGGAAATTCATATCGTCGGGGGGATACATCCGGAACTGCCCTTTTCCTATTACCTGGACATGATTCGAAAAATAAAAGAACGGGCTCCAAAGGTCAGTCTTAAAGCGTTCACCGCAGCGGAATACGATTATTTTGCCCAGATGAAGAATGTACCCGTTGAGGAAATTCTGACGACTTTTAAGGAAGCGGGGGTCAGTTTTATACCGGGCGGCGGAGCGGAAAATTTCAGTCCAAGAGTTCGGGAGATTATTTGTCCCGGAAAATTAAGCGGCAAACGCTGGTTAGAGATTCACCGAATTGCGCATCAGTTAGACATACCTACTAATGCAAATATGTTGTATGGACTGCTCGAAACGGATGAAGAATTGATCGATCATCTATTGGCTTTACGAGATCTCCAAGACGAAACTCAGGGTTTCTTCGCCCTGATTCCTACCGCCTTTCATCCAAAAAACACGAAATTCGAAGAGGTTTCTCAAGCGAGTGCACTCCGCACCTTAAAAGTGATAGCCGTAGCACGCCTAATTTTAGATAATTTCCGTTATATTAAAGCATATTGGGTGTCTTCCAGTCCTCAAGTAGCCCAGATGGCTCTTTCGTTCGGAGCAAACGATCTTGATGGAGTTGTTCGGGAAGAGAAAATCTATCATACGGCGGGTGCAATCAGTCCGCAAATGCAAAGCGAAAAACAGTTGATCCGTTTGATCCGGGAAGCAGGTTTAGAGGCTGTTGAACGAGATACCTATTACCATGTTATAAAAAAGATTCGCCCGTAATAGGCGTATAGTCATACCCCTTATATGGAAAGGCGAAATAGCTTTTTGTTGTTAAAGCAAAACATTTGTACTTTTGAAAGCTGGTGGTATATATGAAATATCGCAGGAATAAGGTCAAACGTGAGCACGGCATTATTCAGGATGCTTTGTTTTGGCTTGAAGATTTAGGCCGTCTATCGGAAGTAACAGACATTATTCCTGGCGTTATTGAGGTTAGCCATTCTTCAGAACGTGGAATCGTCTTTAAATATGAGACCCAGACCGGATGTAAGCTTTTACTGAAAAGTAATGGTTCCATTCAAGAAGTATTTGTGGTGACCAAAGATCCAGCTTGTGTTCAGGAATGGGTGAAGAAGGAATTTATGCAAAAATAAACAACTTAGGACAAACGATTATCCTAAGCTGTTTTTCGTATAGCTTGGCACCAGCCAAGTTTTTTATGTTTAGTCTTGGAAGTTTTTCGAGGGACGGGATGCGTTTTCAATTAGATCCTTATATGCTGATTCAAGAACCCGCATCACTGATTTTTTGGCGAGCGGAAAGGGAATATCATCGGCTTGACGTACTGGCATAATGCCCATAAGGGTATTGGTCATGAAGATTTCATCAGACAACAACAGGTCTGATAAAGGGTACAAGCCCTCATAAGTTGGAATTTGCAGAGAGCGAGCTAAACCCAGAATGAGTTGACGACGCGTTCCAGGCAAACATCCACTGGAAAGAGAAGGGGTAAAAAGGGTCCCATCTTTAATAAAAAAGAGATTGCTCATCGTACCTTCTGCAATATATCCTTTGGTATTAAGCCACACACCCTCTTCAGCACCTTGAAGTTTAGCTGCTTCCCTGGCCAAAATATTTTCCAAATAATTTGTGGATTTTATTGAGACCAAGGGGGACTGCTCATTGCGAGGGGCTGGTAAGAGGTGAAGTCGTATCCCCAAGGCATATTGAGCGGGTGTGTAGGGAACTGATCGCTTGTGGAACAGGAGTGTGGAGGGAAGATTGACAAGGGGTGCTCCGCCGCTTAGAGTAACGCGAAGTGCATAGGGGAATGTATGGGGGGTTTCTTCAATAAATTTATAAATTTGTTTCACCCAGTCATCTTTATCCGGTAGATGGAGACCGAGAAATTTAGCCCCCTTGTTCATGCGCTGCCAGTGCAGATCAACAAATAGCGGCCCTGCTGGGGTAATGAGAAGCGTTTCAAAAAGCCCGAAGCCAAATAAAGCCAGGCGGTCATGGGAGAATAATGTATCAGCGGGTAACATCTAATCGTCCTTTCAGAACCTGAAACAAGGCTTTAGCTTTATCAAGCGTTTCATTATATTCACTTTCGGGGATCGAGTCTGCAACAATACCTCCGCCAACGTGGATGTAAGCTCTCCCATTTTTCAACAAGATCGTACGGATGACAATATTAAAGTCCCATGCGCCATCAAAGCCCATATAACCGATGCTTCCTGTATATATTCCCCGTTTGTATAACTCTAATTCTTCAATAATCTCCATTGCCCTAATTTTGGGGGCTCCGGTGATCGACCCACCGGGGAAAACAGCCCGGATAATTTCGCTGGGCTTTAGGCCACGTCTTAGTTGACCGGTAATAGTTGAGGCTAGATGCCAGACGGTCGGGTATTTTTCAAGTTTTATAAAATCGGGAACTATTACGGTTCCGAATTCGCAAATTCGTCCGAGGTCGTTTCGTTCTAAATCGATAATCATAGTCAACTCCGCACGATCCTTTGGATTATTTTGAAGTTCAAAGGCTTGAGACTGATCGTCTGCCGGCGATTTTCCACGGGGGCGAGTCCCTTTAATCGGACGCGTTTCGATTTGTCCGTCCGTTTGAATGCGTATAAAGCGCTCGGGAGAACTACAAAGTATTTGAAAATCCGAGTAAGGCAGAAATGCGGCAAAGGGAGCGGGATTTTGTCTATGAAGTTGGGAATAAAGATCCCAAGCGTCTCCTTCCCAAACCATGGAAAAACGTTGAGTTAGGTTGGCTTGATAAATATCCCCGGCATAGATGTAGTCAATGATGCGTTTTAAATCACTTAAGTACTGTGCAGGGGAGACGTTGTGGGCTATGGGGGCGAAGGTTGAGCAGGGATGGTTTGGCATATTTATGAGGTCTTCAGGTTTGTCAAGTTGCTCTGGAACAAATGTGTTGAGGGTCTGTTCCAAGCAAGAGACACGTACCTTGGCTAAATCGGCATGACATGTCCCGTATTCGTCAATACCGCAGGCCGTGATCCAATATTTTCCCTGTAAGTGATCATAAATCACAATTCCATCATACCAGGCAAAACACCAAAGAGGTAGGTTTAAGTCATCTAGGGTATCATTGGGAAGCGATTCAATCTCGTTTTTAAGATCATAACTTAAAAAACCTACGGCACCACCGGAGAAGGGAAAAGGGGAATGTTGCACGTGGTATTTACTCTGTGATTCGTCAAGAAAGTTCAAACTTTCGGATTTTTGCAGGGGGATTACTTCACGGTGTGAGCGGTTCGCCCAATAAAGCTCAAGCTGACCGGGATAGGCTGTCGCTTCTAAAAATGGGGATGCGCCCATATAGGAATATCGGCCAAGCTCTTTGTAGTCGTTTCCACTATCCAAGAAAAATGGAGAGGGCTTTTCTCTAAAAACTGAAAATAAGAGATAAGGGGGAATTGAAACAGAAAGTGGCTTGACAATCCACGGAGATGGAGAATGCTGAAAATGCGACATATGATTATCGGTAAAAGAATCATGATTGTCCGGCAAAAATACCATCGTTGGTTCCCCTTTAATGATCAACTTAGGAAGTTAATAAAAATAAAGTTGCTATCTAGCAACTTTAAATAAATTAATTATTAGCATGCAACATAGCTTTTAAGTCTTCAAATGCCGGCTGGAGATTAGGGTTGTTGATACCCTGTAATGTAATAGTCTGATTGAGAATTACCTGGCCTACATGAGCCCCTTTAACTTCAATTTGAAGAGACTGGACATCAAGGGTAAGGACCTGCTCATCGACAAGAAATGACATGCGCTTTGGTTCGGCGTAGTTGGCTTGGAGCATTGACTTTTCAAGAGGAACGTTTATTGAGGAATTAGAGGTGCTGGGGGTGTGTAAATCACTTAAAACAAAAGAAGACTCTAAAAGTAATTTCTGCATAACGGCCATATTTGTATTCCAGGGTAATTTGATGAGTTCTGATTGAGTCATCCCCGAAGGAGAAACAGATAGAATGACGTACGACGCGTCTTGGGTTAATAGAGGTTTTTCTGAACAACCGCTAAGAAACAGACCAGATAAAGAAACCGCAAGAACGAGTCCAATGGTAGAAATCTTACGTTTGAACAATGGATATCCTTCTTTCTAAAGCAAGATTCATTTTTCATTTTTTTGTGTGCCTACACAACCAAGATAGTTTATTCGCTATAGAAGTTCTAAAATCCTGCTATACGTTGTTTCCTTTCGTTATTATAGTGTACAATGACAACAAGAGAGGAGTCAATACTTTGGGCAGAGACATCGTGGTTTTTGATGTAGCAACAATGGGTTTAGAGGTTTTACAGGATGAAATTATTGAATTTGCTGCACTTCGAATCCGGAATGGAAAGATTCAAGGATCATGTCAATTCCTTTTTCTGCCTGAGCAAGAAATAACTAGTGAAGTTTTAATTGAGCATAGCCACGAGATACAGGAATTCTTTGAGGACGCTACTTTAGTCGGGCATCGTATAACATTTCTCCTCTCTATCCTGGAAAAGAAATTAAACGTCCATTTTCAGCAGCCCCACTGGGATACTCTGGAATTAGCCAGAATATTTTTCCCGACCATGGAGGACTATCATTTATCCTACCTAACCGAAAAGCTTTCATTAGTCTTGGAAGACGGATTTGGGAGGCATCGATCGGAAACGAATGCCTGGTTGACCTGGAAACTTTTTGAGGCTTGTAGAAAAAAAAGTCTGGAATTCGATCTTAGCTTTTTTGATCAAGTTAAGGGTCTTCTTGAGGGTTGGGCCGGAAGAGGTTTTATAGACGAATCGCAGAAAGAGATTACGCGGCGTTTTCCTGATCGACGGATTCGGACTGATTTTGTGCTCGCCCCAATTTTTGAAGGGATATTTGCTAGTAAAAAAACTCCGACGGCTGACATTCCTGTCTCAATTGACTGGATTGGAGATAGTTTTTCGCCGGGAGGAATTCTGGAGCAAAATCTAATCGGCTATGAGAGCAGACCGGGTCAGGTGAAAATGGCAAAACTTATAGCAGAAGGTCTTACCTCCTCTCAACATGTTGTTGTTGAGGCTGGAACTGGGACGGGAAAGTCGTTTGCCTATCTAATTCCGTGTTTATGGTCGGCAAAAAAGACAGGTCAAAAGGTCGTGGTAGCGACACATACCATTCCTCTTCAGGAACAACTTCAAAAAAAAGATATCCCAATCTTAGATACTATATTACCATTTGACTTTAAAGTTTCCGTATTGAAAGGAAAGGGTAATTATTGTTGTTTGAAGAAATTACAGAGGTGTCTTGCTAATCCACGAGAAATTCCCAGAGAAGAACAAAGGCTCGCCCTATTAAGTATTCTTGTTTGGATCAGAGAAACCCAAACGGGGGACTGGCAAGAACTCTCGATGGTTCCCGGACTCAATCAAATTTGGCCTGGCTTAAATGCGGATAATGAAATGTGTATTCCTGGAAAATGTTCAAAGGCAGGGATTTGTTTTCTGCTAAGGGCTCGCAAAAAAGCTGAAGAGGCAGATCTTTTGATCGTGAATCACTCGCTTCTATTCTCGGATCTTAAGACAGACTATAATGTGTTGCCGGAATATCATCATTTAGTGATTGATGAAGCCCATCAGATTTACCAAACAGCCCTACAACATTTTGGCTCGGATCTGAGTCTGGAAAACGTTACTCGGATTATCGATAATATTTATAAACTAACTGGACAGAACTTTTACGGGCTGGTTAAACAAAGCTTGGGACCACTTGCACACCGAGTACCTTCCGTATCATGGGAAATATTTGCAAAAAGGTTGGATAATATTCCTGCAATTTGCGCCATGGTGGTGGAACAGACGAAAGAGTTATTTCAGTTATTGTCGCCGGTAATAGGCGTAGAGCGCACGTTTAGATTTGTCGCAAGCCATTCGACCCAAACATGGTGGAAAACTTTAAACATTCAAATCGAGAACTTAATAGGACGAATCAAAGCTTTAAGCACTGTTCTCGAAAGTTTGACAAGTGCTTTGAATGGGGAAGACGCGGATGAGATAGAAGAGCTGAAATATGTTTTAGTTGGTCATCAAAGAGAGTTACAAGCACTGTTTGATACGCTGATCCTGGTACAAAACGTCAGTGACCCTAAACAAGTAACCTGGCTTGAACAAAATTCGAGACTTTATTTAAAGACTTCCCCCCTTAAAGTAAGTGATATCCTCAAGGAAAAATTCTTTTCTCGTTTGGATGCTGCAATTTTAACTTCGGCCACGTTGAGCATATCCAATTCGTTTGAGCATTTTCTGCGAGATATTGGATTACCAAGGACGACAAGAACTGCCCAGGTAGATTCCCCTTTTGACTATGAACGGCAAATGAGATTATTCGTGGTTAAGAAGGGTATGGACCTCCAAGATTCGGACGGGGAAAAAGCAAAGAACCTCTCAGAGTTCATTGTTAATGTCGCTGAGCAGATGAATGGCCGGACTTTAGTTCTCTTTACGGCTCATAAATTACTCCGTGAAACCTATGCCTCTTTGCATCCGAGATTGTCAAGAATCGGTATTGAGACTTTGGCACAAGGAATACACGGAGAACGAAGCACAATCCTCGAAGCTATTAAAAGAAATCCAAGGAGTGTCCTCTTAGGAGCGAACAGTTTTTGGGAGGGGATTGATATCCCGGGGGATACATTATCTTGTGTCATCATGGTTAAACTGCCTTTTTGGCCGCCGTCCTTACCATTAATTGAGGCTCGCACCGAGTTTCTCAAGACTTTAGGACGTGATCCCTTCCGGGAACTTTCACTCCCGGAAGCCGTTATCCGTTTTAAGCAAGGGTTTGGCCGTTTGATTCGTTCTAAGGAGGACCGTGGGGTTGTCATTTTGCTCGATGACCGAGTTATTGAAAAATATTACGGGAGGTTTTTTTTGAACTCCTTACCAGTTCGGACTCATATTCGAGGTGATAGTTCACTAATTCTTCGCAAAATCGAAGAGTGGAGAGCTGTGGAATTAGACTAAGAGCTTTTCTAATCGTTATAAAAATGATAAACTGGAGAAAATCGAGAAGAGGAGGAGGTTAACTTTTCGGTGAAACAGTATCCCATTTCTCGTGATGCCTGGTGTTATTTGGCGATATTAGCTTCTCTAATTGTTTTAGCCTATTGGGTTTGGCCGTGGCTAATTATTTTACCGGGTATCCTGTTCTTATTTATTTTATTTTTTTTTCGTAACCCCGAAAGAGATATTTCAACGGATGAGTTAATGTTAGTTTCCCCGGCGGACGGCGTAGTCATGGATGTGGAAAGGGTCTTTGAGGACCAGTTTCTTGAGCGTGAAAGTATACGTGTTCGTATCTTTTTAAGTATATTTAACGTTCATGTCAATCGCAGCCCAATGGCAGGTGAGGTAGTCTTTCGTGCCTACCGACCGGGACAGATGATTCCGGCCTTTAAAAGCCATGCGTCTGAGCTGAATGAGAAAAACTACGTGGGAATCCAAAATAAACACTCGCAGATTCTGGTAACTCAGGTGACTGGATTTATTGCGCGTCGGATTGTATGTTGGGTTAATAAGGGAGACAACGTGGTCAAAGGAGAAAGGTATGGTCTTATCAAATTTGGTTCATGTTCAGAGATTTTTGTACCCACAAATGTTGCAATAATGGTTAGTCCTGGAGACAAGGTGCGTGGCGGAGTAAGTGTAATAGGGAGAGTGAGTGCCGAATGAAGGGAAATCCGATTACTGCTCGTATGATCCCGAGCATCTTTACCTTGGCTAATTTGTTGTTTGGTTTTCTTGCCCTGATTTTAGTTAATGAAGAGGAGCATACATTAGCGGCAGCGCTGATCTTAGTTGCCGTGCTTATGGACAGTATGGACGGAAAGGTGGCACGCCGGCTTTCTGTGAGCTCGGATTTCGGAAAAGAACTCGATTCTTTGAGTGACGTGGTTTCTTTTGGTGTAGCACCTGCAATCCTAACTTATCAGGCAATCTTGTACCCTCTGCAACCTGGGTATATCAGGTATATTATGCTAAGTATTGCTGCAATTTTTGCCTTATGTGGAGCAATCCGTTTGGCGCGTTTTAATATGCTCAATATTACAACTCATTTTGTAGGCGTCCCTATTACCTTCGCCGGTGGTTTATTAGCCCTCTTAGTGTTCTTTCGTACTATGCTGCCATGGTATAGTTATCCTATAAGTATGGTATTTTTAGCCTTCTTAATGGTGTCAACATTTAAAGTAACGAAATTGGGTAAATAGGGGTCTTGTGTGACACAACGTCCCAGGCTTGGGTCGGGGAACGGTGAGTGGATGGACTTTATGATGATATTTAAAAGAAGGGAAAAACGTAAATCATGGAAAAGAAAGGACAAATAGTCCATACACATAAGGCACCTGATGGTACAGAATATTCACATAAACATAACGAAGGACATGAACATAAACATATTCATCAGAATACCAAACAAGTATTGAACCGCCTATCGCGTGCAAGTGGGCATCTGGAATCAGTCAAGAGGATGGTGGAAGATGGAAAGGACTGTAGTGAGGTTTTGATTCAGTTGTCAGCTGTTATCGCAGCTCTTAATAACACTGGCAAAGTAATTTTAAAGGACCATATGGAACATTGCATTGTGGATGCAGTTGAATCGGGTGATGAAACTGCCATTGAAAATCTGACTAAAGCTATTGACAGTCTTATTAAATAGACGATAAATGTCCCATAAGGGAAAAGAGTAATCTTCAACCTTATATCCCTATCCTGGGGATATAAAGTAAAAAAACAAGGACCTGTTTGGTTTTTCTTTTTACCTGATACAGCAGTTAAAATGCGCATTTTTTAAGGAGTTAAGAAATGCGCATTTTATATCCCCTATGGTGGCTTGCGCCATATCCCCAAGATACTATAATGATTCGAAATAGAAACTGACGATCTCACAACTTGAGACTGCCATTGTTATTAAACTTGTTTGCGAAAGGATGGTCTGAACGATGCATATTCCAGATAATTATTTAAGTCCGTCAACCTGTGCGGTTATGACTGCTGCAATGGTGCCAGTATGGTCTATAGCAGTAAAAAAGGTTAAAGATGAAATCACAAAGGTTAAAATCCCATTACTCGGTATTGGTGCTTCCTTTTCGTTTTTGTTAATGATGTTTAATGTTCCTTTACCAGGCGGAACAACCGGTCACGCCGTCGGAGGAACCTTGCTTGCTATTCTGATCGGGCCTTATGCGGCCTGTATTTCTGTCACGGTAGCGCTGCTGATCCAGGCGCTGTTATTTGGTGACGGCGGGATATTGGCTTTTGGGGCAAATTGCTTTAATATGGCATTTGTATTACCTTTCCTTGGATATTTTATTTACAAGTTTGTCAAGGATAGAGTTAAAACGGAAAAAGGAGAATATACTGGAATAGTCTTAGGCTCATACATAGGCATCAATACCGCAGCATTATGTGCAGCAATAGAATTTGGTATTCAGCCGTTGCTCTTTAAGAACGCAGCCGGTCTGCCACTGTATTGCCCATATCCGCTGTCGGTGTCTATACCGGCTATGACGATTCCGCATCTTCTTGTTGCGGGTGTCGTAGAAGCGATATTTACAGCTGCTATCTTTGCATTTATTAAAAAGACTTCACCAGGCACAATATACGAAGGTACAAAACAAAAGACAAAAGCCATGTATGGTTTGATTGCAGCTCTTATTTGCCTGACTCCATTAGGACTTCTGGCAACAGGTACGGCTTGGGGTGAATGGGGAGCAGATGAAATAAAGGATGTTGTATCAAGCGGCAATGCACTTGGCTATGTACCTCAAGGAATGACCGACGGATTCGGCTTTGAGTCTATTATGCCTGATTATTCCGTAACAGGATTACCTGAAATTGCGGGGTATGTATTGTCGGCAATGGCTGGGGTTGCAATATTAATAATAGTCTTTAAAGTTATTGGCAGTTGGAAGAAAGAAAAGGTTGGAAGTAATCTTGGATAACTATAGGAAAAAACTTTTAGCTATGCCGGAATGGCTGTCACAAGATGAGAATTATACTCCTCAATCGGATAAGGATACTTTTATTAATAAAGGTATCCTGTCTTTATTGAGTGTACTTTCGAGGATAAAGACACAAGATTCGGCTAAAATGGGAAAATATCAAGTAAACGCAACTTTGAAGGTTGCCTTTACTTTCGTGCTTGTGGTACTTCTTTCAATATCGAGAAGCTTGACATTTATAGTTATTATTAATGTATATTTGCTTGGAACATTAAGCACTATGGAAGCAAAGGATATTGTGAAAATACTAAGAGTCAGTTTTGTTATGGCTCTCTTCACGTTTGTTGTTCTTTTGCCGGCTGCCTTTTGGGGTAATAGCTACAGCAGCGTTATGATAACATCAAAGGTTTTAGCAACAATCACAGCTGTAAACATCCTTTCTCATGCAACAAGATGGAGTTATATTACAAGTGCATTAAAAAGGTTTTTTGTTCCGGATATTTTTATTCTTGTGCTTGATATCACGATAAAATATATTGTCATGCTTGGCGAGTTTACCTTGAATATGATGTATGCACTGAAGTTAAGGTCTGTCGGGAAAAATAAAAACAAATATACTTCACTTTCAGGTATTGCGGGAAGCTTGTTCATCAAATCAAAGGAAATGGCTGAAGATATGTATGCTGCAATGGAATGCAGAGGATTCACAGGTGAATATCAGGTCTATAACAATTTCAAATTCACGCTTGCAGACTTTGCATATGTCATGTTCAATGCCGGAATAATATTTACATTTGTATATTTTGGAAGGAGTTAAGATGATTGAAATAAAAAATGTCTATTATTCATACGAGGGTGTAAACGCCTTAAATAACATTAATTTGCATATCGAGAAGGGTGAAGCTATAGCCTTGATGGGACCGAACGGGAGTGGAAAATCGACATTGCTGAAGCTGATAAATGGCATTGTATCGGCAAATCATGGTGTTTACAAATTCGACAACGAGGTAATCACTCATAAGAAACTTCAAGATACCAAATTTGCAAAGCTCCTTCACCAAAAGATGGGCTTTATATTTCAAAATTCAGATACGCAACTATTCTGCTCAAATGTTTACGATGAGATTGCCTTTGGCCCAAGGCAGATGGGAATGAATGAAATCGATACAGATAAAAGAGTAAATGACTGCCTGGATTTATTAGATCTTCAGGAATTTAGTTACAGGGCTCCATATCATTTAAGCGGAGGGGAGAAACGTAAGGTGGCTATTGCTTGCGTACTGTCTCTTAACCCGGAGGTCCTTGTACTTGATGAGCCTATGAACGGGCTTGATCCCAGAACGCAGAGGTGGCTTGTAGAGTTTTTAGTTAATTTGAATAAAGCTGGAAAAACATTAATTACTTCAACGCATAATCTTGAACTTGTACAGGAAATTTCCCGTAGAGCAATTCTATTTGATGAAAGGCATATGATAGTCGCGGATATGCCTACTGGAAAGTTACTGGAGGATATCGATTTACTAATAAAAGTAAATCTTGTCGATAAATATTATCACATGCATGAAGGCAAGGACCATAGGCATTTTCATGACCATAATTTCTAATTATTCCTGAATTATTAAGGAAGAGGCAAATGAAGATCACTAACTAAGGCTTTCCTTTAGGTAAAAACTTCCAGTTCCCTTTTTCACCCTTGGCACAGATGAGGCATATAGTATGGCACGGAAGTGATCTCTGAGGGGGAAGCATATGATGGATCAACATGTAAATTGGAATAGTGTGGGATTACGTATCGTACAAGGATTAACAACAACGATTGAAGTGGTTCGCCAATTAGACGTTCAGGAAGCCTCTTTAGTTATGCGGTTGTTAGGAAAAAGCTGTACTCGTATGGTAAAGGAGGGGGTAGGGCATGAATTTGGAATTGCCTTAATCGAAACGAGTGCCCAATTAGCGATGAAAGAGTCGTTGGTTTTGGAAGACGTTCTCAAGGTAATTACGGGTATTCTGGGTCGGCTCTATTTTACGGCAAAGACTGAGGAGGAACGTCAACTTGTCGCTCAACTTGAAGAAGCAGTAAAGAATTACCAAGTGTTTTAAATGGGCATTTATGATTACGTGTGCATACTTTACTACGGATAAGGGATTTTACTGATGTAAAGGAGGCAGGCTATACTATGAGAATATATTACGTTCGGTTACCTGAATTTGTACTTAATGTATTAAGAAAAGTTTTTGGCTAAAGTGGTATGAAAGTGACTGTTCCCTCCTAGAATGTATAGTAGATACAAGCAAGGAGGGAAATTATGCGTTATAGTCGTTATGTTTGGTTCCTTGGCCTATCACTTTTCTGTCTAATTACTATCATAGCCGTTAGAACCCCGCAAACAGTGATATCGGCTCTGGCTGATCCTTATTATGGGAATTCTCCACAACAAACAATTCAACACTTCTGGCAGCTCATGGATCTTCGTCAAACTGACCTCGCCCGCGATTTATTAATGATACCTGAGGGGTCTTTGGACCAAAAAGAGTTTAGAGAATGGGAAACAAGGTTGAATAAAGATCCTTTATTGTCCTTGCAGAAACTAGAGTTCATGAATTCAGATTCGACCATATCACAAGGGGTAGTAGTACACGTTTTTTGGACATCACCAATTGAAGATGTGCAGTATGTAACGTTTTCCATGAATCTAAGGCAATCGGAAAAAGGCTGGCGTATTGAACGAATAAAACGGATAAACAACACTTTGTGAGGAACTTAGAACCAAACAATGTTTGAAGGCAGTAAGAAGCGGATGTTAATTAACAGCTTCTTACTGCCTTCTTATTTTTTAAAACGTTCTTATTCTTCAAGGTGGATAGCTTCTGTTGGGCAGCTCTCGGCAGCTTCTTTCGTGGACTCTTCAAAATCACGGGGAACTGGGTTATTATAAGCTGTTGCCAACTCGTCCTCTTCCAGTTTGAAGATCTCGGGACAGATGTCTGGGCAAGCTCCACACCCGATGCAAGCATCTTTGTCTACTTCAGCAAACATTATGTACCTCCTTTAACTGATCTAGGTGTTATTCTACCCTAGTCAACGCCGTCTATACACAATAAGTTTATCGTGGGAAACAACATCGGGAGGAGTTTGGATGATCTGCGCCACCATCAAACCGCCTTAAATTATGGATAATTGCATCAATAATACTTTAAAATCGTTGGGCGATTAAGCTGTGCTTAAGCTCGCTATAGTTCGCGATAATTCTTTTATTAAATTGCGTTCCACTTTAAGATAAAGAATATTAAGAGATTTTGCGGTAATAAAATACCATTAATATCCAGAAAACCTTGACGATAAGCCTTTCCTGATTGATTAACAACTTCGCACAGTTGCCTTATTATTTACGATTTCGACATTGACTCTAACGTATAATAAGAGCACCGGAAAGATGCGAACGTTTTAAGGCTTAAAGCTGAACCGGAATACAGTTAAGATAGGATGAAAGCAGAATGGGTAAAAAAATAAAAATAATTATCGCCGATGATAACCGTAATTTGTGTCAAATGCTACAAAACTATCTCCAAGCCCAAGAAGATTTAATCATTGTTGGAGTTGCTAATAATGGTTTAGAAGCTTTGGAGCTCATTCAAACTCAGGAACCGGATTTGATTATTCTTGACTTAGTTATGCCAAATTTAGACGGGTTAGGGGTATTAGATAGAATTAATGCCCGGACAACAATGTCCCGTCCCAAAGTTATCATGCTAACTGCATTCGGGCAGGAATCGCTCACGCATCAAGCAATGATGCTCGGTGTGGATTATTTTATTCTAAAACCATTTGATTTGGATATTCTCGGCAAACGGATCAGCTCATTAACGCAGGATATACTCTCATCTGCTCCGATTCAGTTTTCGTCAAATTCACCGGTCGTGACAACGGTGGGCAGTGGGCTTAATCTTTGTGTCGAAGTGACAACAATGATGCATCAAATCGGGATTCCTGCGCATGTTAAAGGGTATCAATATATTAGAGATGCAATTTTGATGGTGGTGGAGGATGTCTCTTTGTTAGGGGCGGTGACCAAGGAACTCTATCCGGGAATTGCGAAAAAATTTGATACTGCACCTAGTAGGGTTGAACGTGGAATTCGTCACGCAATCGAGCTTGCCTGGGAACGTGGACATACAGATACGCTTAAACGAATTTTCGGATATTCTATGAATATTGAGCGCCAAAAACCCACAAACTCAGAATTCATAGCCCTTCTTGCTGATAAATTAAGAGTCATGAGTAAGGTGAGCTAAACACTTTTCTATACACTATTATCGGGTATGACAGGGCGGTAATATGTTGAAGTATTCTTGTCCACTCAATGGGATTAACTTAGATTAAGAAATAAACTAATAACCCGTCTTCATAATTTGAATTCGAAACAAGTAGAAATACCTTCTAGCTTATTAGGGGGTATTTTTTTAGTTAAATTTAGAACCTATAACCATTTTAGATTATTCTACCCTTTGATATTAGAACATACATTATACATAAACAAAGAGGGGTGGAAGCATGATTAAGAATATTTTATTTGCTTGGAGTAATCTTCCTTTGATTGTTATTGGTTATTTTCTAATCAGTTATTCGGTACGAAAGATTCCAGATAATCTAAAGGCAGGGTTAGTTGGATTATTGGGCTATGGCATCCATAAACTTGGTATATTTTGGTTAGGGCTGTCAGTTTCTCCATTTCCACTTTTAGATACTATCTTATTTAATTTGATCCAACCGTTGGCAATTTATAGTTTAATTTTTGGCGTTAAAACGAAAAAAATAAAATATGTTCATTTGGGCTTTTTTGTGTTAGTTGGATTCCTGTTAATTCCTTTGGTGGATACGGTTATTCCAATAAAAGAGCAGTATCTAATCAGATAAAACGCGCATTTTTTCCTTCCAATCCATGGGTACGGAGCCTTTACGGCATTCCCCTCTCATCATAAAAACAATTCTTTATGATAAGGAGGAGAATGAAGTTTTTATGCAGAATATACAAAGAATATGTAGAAAAAAAGCAGAAAAAGCATATCAAAGGAAGGAATGAGCGCATGTTTAGAAAGAACAAATTGGGAGAGATGATACTGGCAGTAACACTGATTTTATGCATTACTGTAACTGGCTGTAGCACAGGAGGGAAAACCTCCACATCCAATAAGGAAATAAAAACCAGTTATAACCCTGGACCTGAACCAAAAACATTGACTCCTCAAATGTCTAATACTATTCCGGAAATGATTATAGAAATGGCCTTGTTCGAAGGTCTGACACGTTTGGATATGAACAATGTTCCACAGCCCGCTATTGCGGAAAAAATCGATGTTTCAGCTGATGCTCTGAAGTACACGTTTCATTTGCGCGACTCAAAATTTAGCAATGGAGACCCGCTAACGGCGGAAGATTTTAAATTTTCATGGATGTATGCTATGGATCCTGTCAATGCCGCTGAATATGCTTACCAGATAGCCGATTATATTAAGGGCGGCGCTGCCTATAATGCTAAAACGGGAAAGGCCGAAGATGTTGGCATTAAAGTGATCGACCCCAAGATATTAGAAGTAACCCTCGAAAACCCTACCCCTTATTTCTTAGCCTTAACGGCATTCCCCACGTATTTCCCGGTTGATAGAAAGGTTGTTGAAGCAAATCAGGATTGGAACCTTAAAACGGAGACTTTTGTCTCCAATGGTCCCTTTAAAATGATATCCTGGGCTCATAATGATAAAATCGTCGTTGTAAAAAATGATAATTACTGGGATGCAAAATCAGTTAAGATAACAGAACTTACTTTTAATCTGATTGAAGATACTAAAGCTGCTCTGACTGCTTATGAAGCAGGTCAAGTGGATGGAGTGGACAGTGTTCCGGCGGATGATATTCAGCGCCTGCTGAAATCAGGGGATTTGAAAGTTGCTCCTCAACTCGGTACCTACTTCTATGCTTTTAATGTTACTAAGAAGCCATTTGACATGCCTGAAGTGCGTCAAGCTTTAACTTTAGCAATCGACCGTAAAAAGATTATTGATACCGTAGCTCAAACAAATGAAAAGCCGGCTTTTGCCTTAACTCCTAACGGGATTAATGATGCTGACCCCAGAAAACAATTTCGTGATGTCGGCGGTGACTACTTCACAGAAGATTTGGCAAAGGCCAAGCAACTCTTATCGGAAGCCGGTTTTCCAGATGGCAAAGGGTTCCCGGAAATCAAGATCTTATTTAACTCCAATCCGAATAACGAAAAAATCGCAACCATCATCCAAGATATGTGGAGTAAAAACCTCGGTATTCAGGCTGCCCTCCGTCAAGAGGAAGGGAAAGTTTACATTGAATCATTGCATAAACATGATTATGATGTAGCTCGTGTGTGGTGGAACGGTGACTATCTGGATCCGATGACCTTCTTAGATATATTTAAAACGGGTGGCGGCAACAACGTAACCGGGTGGGCTAATCAACAATATGATACTCTCATTTCTAACGCCAAAGAGAATACGGATCCCCAGGCTCGTATGCAGCAATTGCATGATGCTGAAAAAATATTAATGACGGAAATGCCTGTGATGCCGATTTATTACCCGAACCTCGTTTACACTTCCAAGGTCTATGTTAAAGATGTAATTCATTCCCCTCTTGGTATGGTAGACTTTAAAACCGCAACTGTGGAGAAATAAGAAAAACCCAGGATGCCCTACAAAATACCGGTAAGAGAGGCGCCCACTGAGTCCTCCTCTCTTTACTGGTATTTGCTTTATAATAGGATCACCCATTGCAGTATTTTCCGACAGAATAAAAATAAAAGCTGCCACTTAGAATGAGATATGTCATCATTTGGAGGAGGATAAAATTGGGGAAATTCTTAATCCAACGTATAGCATCAGCGGGTTTAGTGCTATTTCTAGTCATTAGCCTAACTTTTGTTTTAATGCATGCCATTCCCGGAGGCCCTTTTTCATCTGAGAAGGTGCTGCCCGATGCCGTGAAGGCAAACATAGAGGAACGGTATCATCTAAATGATCCTCTCTCCAAACAATATGTGGATTATTTAATAAACATTGCTCATTTCAATCTGGGG